>DASTYK010000052.1 GCA_035764935.1 Longimicrobiales bacterium
CAGGACGGGTGCGACTCACCTCAGCGACTCGCCGCCTCCCGCGCCCGGAAGCGCCGCACCTTGGCCACGTTGCCGCAGTCCGCCATGTCGCACCACCTGCGACGCCGACCGCGGCTCTCGTCCAGGAACATCCAGCCACAGTTGTCGCCCGGGCACTGCCCGACGCGATCGAGGTCCGTGCTCCCCAGGAGCTCCGCCGCTTCGAGAGCGACCGGCCAGAGCATCCGGTCCAGCGCAGCGTGGTCATCATCCCACGCAAGCCGGAGCGGCAACGGCCCGCCCAGCCGCTGGTGGAGGCGCGCAACGCGCAGCTCGTCGTCGAGCACGGCGATGTCTGCAACGTCCGGCTTCCATCCCTCCAGCGACGCACGCAGCAGACGGTACGTCGCCTGGCGCAGCTTCAGTGCGCGGGCCAGCACCGCGGACGCGCGCGGCGGACGTTCGGCCGCGGCGGCGCCGAGCCGGCGCATGTCGGGTCGACGGAGGACTTCCACGAAGACCGCCCATTCGAGCAGCGCGCCGTACGACGTCAGCCATTCGCGCTCCGGCCGGTCCATCCAGTCCCGCCCGCGCGCGGGCCCGGACCGGCCCGCCCACTCGCCCACCGTGTTCACGAAGTCCAGGCAGAGCCGCCCGCCCACGCGCCTGAAGGCCTTTTCGCCAGTCTCGCCCATTTCTCTGCCGTAACCCTTTCGGCCGTGTTGACAGGTTACAGCGGCACCGCGATGCTGTAACCGACAAACAGAATATAATCGGTTACGAGGGAGGGACGCCATGGTGTTTAACGGACGACGTGCCGGCAGCGGGATCGCGCTGGTCGGTGCGCCATCGAGCATCGGGATCCGGCCGTACGACGACAGCGGCATTCCACGCGCGCTGGACCAGGCGCCGTCCGTGCTGCGGTCGCTCGGACTGAAGGACCGCCCCGACGTGGAAGACCTGGGCGACGTCGTCCCGCCGTCGTACGTGGACGTGGTGCGCACGCCGGGCCGTGTTCGCAACGAGGCGGCGCTGGTGCAGTACAGCCGTGCGCTGGCGGAGCGCGTCGCGACTGCGCGCCAGGACGGCCGCTTCGTGCTGCTGCTGGGCGGGGACTGCAGCATCGTGCTGGGCGCACTGCTCGGCGTTGCGCGTGAGGCAGGCGACGTCGGACTCGCGTACATCGATGCGCACTCGGACTTCAACACGCCGACGGAGTCGGTCACGGGATCGGCGGCGGGCATGTGCCTGGCGATGGCCGTCGGTCGTGGTGACACGCCGCTGGCGCAGCTCGGCGATGCACGACCGCTGGTGCGCGGCAGCGACGTCGCACTGATCGGCCCGCGCGACGCCGACGATCCGTACGGCCAGGCGGCACTCGGTCCCGCCGGCGTTCTCAGCATCGACGGCGCCGAGGTCACGACGGATCCCGCCGGTGCAGCGGGCCGCGCACTGGATCGGATCGCACGCGACGACCTGGACGGTTTCTGGATCCACTTCGATGCCGACTTCATGGATCCGTCGGTGATGCCGGCCGTGGATTCGCCGACACCGGGTGGGCCCGACATCGAAACGATCCGGGCTTTGCTCATTCCGCTGGTGACCCACCCGCGCGCGCTCGGAATGCACGTCTCGATCTACGACCCGGGCCTCGACCCGGAGCGCAGTGCGGGCGCAGCGCTGGCGTCGCTGCTGGACCGCGTGCTGTCGGCGCGCATGATGGAGGTGGGCGCATGATCGCGCGGACGTGGCACGGGCGAGTGCCCGCACACCGCGCCGACGAGTATTTCCGCTTCCTGGAGCGCACCGGCCTGGCCGATTACCGGGCAACACCGGGCAACCTTGGCGTGACCGTGCTGCGCACGATCGAGGGCGATGTTGCGCACTTCCGCCTGATCAGCTTCTGGGAGTCGTACGACGCGATCCGCCGCTTCGCAGGCGAGGAGTTGGAGCGGGCGCACTACTACCCCGAGGACGACGACTTCCTGCTGGAAAAGGAGGAGCGCGTCACGCACGAGGAGGTGCTGGTGGTCGCGATAAACGACCGGCCGGTGTCGCCCCGCGTACCGTAGTGGTGTGACTGCGTGAGAATGGATCGGTTCGGCGTGATCCGCGAGAACTGGCACCTCCCGGTTGTCATCAACCGTCCCTTCTCTCTTGTAGGCGCAGGCGGCGCAGCTCTTGTTAGTGGCTTGTGCTGCAGACGGGCGAATCGGTCGAGGGGACGGGCACCCTCGCGATCGCCCGTTTGTGCTGAAGCGTCCCGCTCCATCTTGGAACCTCAGTCGACGGAGGAGCCATGGGCGGACAGACAACTGGTGCGCAACTGGCCTACACACACAAGCAGGCAGCCGGATACGACGAGAAGCGACGGCGGCAGCTGGCATGGCATCGCGAGAACGACCTGGTCCGCAACTGGAGTGAAACGGTCCCGCGTGGCAGTCGTGTGCTGGACATCCCGTGTGGCACCGGTCGCTTGTTTCCCATCTTCTTTGCGCGCGGACTGCAGGTCGTGGGCGCGGACCTGTCGGAAAACATGCTCGCGCAGGTTCCGGATGAATACCGGAGCTCGCGTCTGCTGGAAGGGCTGGACACGGGCGATGCAACGGATCTCGATTATGAGGATCGCTCCTTCGACTACGTGGTGTCTCTCCGGCTTTTTCACCTGGTACGTATACCGAAGGAAGCCCAGCAGACGATGCTGCACGAGTTCACGAGGGTCGCACGGCGCGGCGTCGTTCTCCATGTGCCGCTGCTCGGAAGGTCCACCGCTTCCCGGCTCGTGGATGCCGGCTGGCGTCTGTTCTCGGTGCGCCGGGAGGGCCCGGTTCATTTCACCCGCGTCGCCTGGAAACGCTCGCGAGCACGGGCGCGTGGCAGGGCACGGCAGCGGCGCACGGCGAATGGCGGATTTCGCCCGGTGTGGAAGGGCGGAGTCTGGACGCTGTCGGAGATCGAGCGCGCGTTCAACGAGCGCGGCTTCGAGCTTGCCGAAGCTCATGGCGCGATCAGCCCGTTCAGCTCCAAGAAGATCCTGGTCGCAAACCGCGTGACGTAGCTTCGAGGCTGCTGCGGAGCTGCGAGCGAGAATCGGCCACAGCGCTGGCCATCATATCAGCGATGGTCGCCAGCAGGGGGCGAAGCGGCCGCTTCACACGGCCAGTCCCGTCTCCGATCCGGGATCGCGCTGTCCCGGATCCGGCTTCGGCGTGCGGCGCTGCAGATGTGCCCGCGCGCACTAATCTCCAGCCGCGCACCGACATAGCGGATCGCGGCCGCATGGAACGCGGCCTGCCGCACCGCCTGCGACTGGCCCTTCGCGCCCCCCGAATTTCCCGAGGCAGCCCGTGATCGCACGCATCTCCTGGCTCGACGTCCGGCTCGGCCTGCGCATGCTGGTCCGGCACCCGGCACTGACGATCGTTGGTGGCCTGGGCATGGCCGTGGCCATTGCGATCAGCGTCGGCTTCTTCTCCTTCACGGAGGCGTACGTCTATCCGGACATTCCGCTGCCGGAGGGTGACCGGATCGTCGCGCTCGAGAACCGCGACCTCGTCTCCAACAACGAGGAGCGCCGCTCTCTGCACGACTTCGTGACCTGGCGCGAGGAGCTGCGCACCGTGCAGGACCTTGCCGCGTTCCGCACGGTGCGGCGCAACCTGATCACCGGCGACGCGCCTCCGCTGCTGGTGCCGGTCGCGGAGATGACGGCGGCGGGCTTCGAGGTTGCGCGTGTTCCTCCGCTGTTCGGCCGGTACCTGGTCGAGGGCGACGAGCGGCCCGGCGCACCGGACGTCGTCGTGATCGGCTACGACGTCTGGCAGACGCGCTTCCTCGGCGACCCGAACGTGCTCGGTCGCACGATCCGCCTGGGCGCTGGAGTCCACACGATCGTCGGTGTGATGCCGGCGGACTTCCGGTTCCCGGAGAACCACCAGTACTGGGTACCACTGCGCGCACGCGCGTCCGAGTTCGAGCGGCGCGAAGGCCCCGCACTGTACATCTTCGGACGGCTCGCGCCGGGCGCGTCACTGGCGCGGGCACAGGCGGAGCTGGACGCGATCGGGCAGCGCACGTCCGCGGAGTTCCCGCTGACGCACGCGCAGCTGCGGCCGATGGCAATGCCGTACGTGCACTCGCTGGGCGACATCCAGGGCATCGGCTTCTGGCCCGTCCTGCAGATGAACCTGATGATGAGCCTGCTGCTGGTCGTGATCGCGCTCAACGTCGCGGTGCTCGTGTACGCACGCACGGCGGCGCGCCACCGCGAGATCGCCGTGCGCAGCGCGCTCGGCGCCAGCCGCGGTCGCGTGGTGCTCCAGCTGTTCGTCGAGGCGCTGGTGCTGTCGCTCATCGCCGCGGCCGCAGGACTCGGCCTCGCACAGGCGACGATGCAGCTCGGCATCGGCATCCTGGACATGGAGTTCGATGTCGGCATGCCGTTCTGGATGGACTTCGGCCTGCGCCCCGAAACGATCGTCTTCACGCTGGGCCTCGCCGTCCTTGCCGCCGTCATCGTCGGTGTGCTGCCCGCGCTGCAGGCGACCGGGCCGCGGCTCCAGGCAACGCTGCGCGAAGGAACCGGCGCGAGCATGAAGCTGGGCCGGACCTGGGCGCTGCTGATCGTCATGCAGGTCGCGATCGCCGTCGCCATGCTGCCGGCGGCACTGCACATGGGCTGGAACGAGATCCGCCGCGCCGCGACCAGCACGATCTACCCCGACGACGAATACCTCTACGCGAATGTGCGACCCGAGGAGATCCCGGACGTGGTCGTCGTCGAGGATGAAGCGGACGCAGCGCCCGACAACGAGGAGTTCGGCCGCGACATCGCGGCGCTGATGCGGCGCCTGGAGGCGGAGCCGGCGGTCACCGGCGTGAGCTTCCAGGCATCGTTGCAGGATCGTTCGCATCTGATCCGCGTCGAGGGCGTCGAACCACCGGTCGAGTCCCCGATGGGACACGGTGTGGACGCGATCGGCATGCACCCCGGACTGCTCGAGCTGTACGGTGCACGCGTGCTCGCCGGTCGTACGCTGACCATGGCGGATGCGGACGAAAACGCGAATGCGGTCGTCGTGAATGCGACGTTCGTGCATCGCGTGCTCGGCGATGCAGAGCCGATCGGCCGTCGCATCCGCCACGTGAGCAGCGAAGAACGCGCAGGCGAGACTCCCGTCGGGCCGCCGCAGTGGTTCCAGATCGTCGGCGTCGTCGAGGACCTGGAACGCAATCCCGCGGATCCGGAGGCGGTCCGGCCGCTGGTCGCGTATCCGGTTTCTGCAGAACAGGCGGGCTACGCCAGCGTAATCATGCGGCTGCGCGGCATGGCGCCCGCCGACTTCGCACCGCGCCTGCGCGAGCTCACGGCCGCCGTCGACCCGACGCTGCGCCTCGGCACCGTCCGCTCACTCGCCGACCGCAACCGCCAGCAGCAGCTCGCCGCGCAGCTCGTCGGCCTGGCCGTGGGACTCGTGCTGCTCGTCGTGCTGCTGCTCTCGGCCGCGGGAATTTACGCGATGATGTCGTTCACCGTCACTCAGCGGCGACGCGAGATCGGTATCCGCTCGGCACTCGGTGCAGAACCCGCCACCGTACTGCGCAGCATCTTCGCACGCTCCGCGCTGCACATCGGCGCAGGCGTGTTGCTCGGTGTGGGCATGGCGCTGCTGCTCGAGCGGATGTCGGGTGGTGAGATGATGGGAGGCATGGGCGTGGTGCTGCTGCCGCTGCTCGCGTTGCTGATGACGATCACGGGCATCCTGGCGGCAGTCGGGCCGGCGCGGCGCGGGCTGAAGATCCAGCCGACGGAGGCGCTCAAGGCAGACACATGATCGGGCTACGGCTGTCACGGCGGTGCCTTCGATCACACGCGCCGGAGTCGGCGAGCTGGACCCATGAACGCCGACGCCGTTGCCGGAACGTTCTCCCGACCGACGGCACACCTCCTGCTCCCGTTGCGCACGGGCATTACCGCAACAGCAGGAGGTTTCCAATGGCCAGTGATCGCAGTGTCTATCACGTCGTTCCCAATGCGGACCAGAGCCGCTGGGTGGTGAGTCGCGAGAACGACGACGCGTTCCGCGAAGAGTACGACACGAAGAGCGAAGCCGTCGATGCGGCAAAGACCCGCGCGCGCGGCGAGGAGCCGTCGCCGGTGAAGGTGCACAGCCGTGACGGCAACATGGAGTACGAGAGCACGTACGGCGACGACCCGAGTCGGTCGCCGGGCTGAGGGGCCAGCCGGGGACGGCGTCCCGGGCAATGTCGACTACGGTGAGCACCTGGAGCATCGACCACAGATGCCGATCGAGACGGGAGCCGCTCAGGCACGCACGACTGCGAAGTGCGTGACATTGTCCGGGCGATCGTGCACGTCGCTGGCGAGCACCCGGAGGCAGTAGCGGGCCGCAGTCGCCGGGGGCGAGATCGCCGCGAGCGTCGGTATTCCCCGGGATGCCACCTCGCGAGCGGCGCCGGCAGTGTCGAAGAACGGCGTCGCGCATGCGTTCGACAGCCGTCGCAGGAATGCGCCGCACTGTTCCAGCGCGACCGGGTGCGAGATCACCTGCCGGATTTCCGCCAGCGTCGCGCCGGGAATGGCGAGCAGGAACATCCGGATCGGATGACTGACGCGTGCGACCTCGCCGAAGCCGTACCGGGCGAGGACGTCGAGCGAAGCGTGTACGGGTCCGGCGATCGCATTCTCGAGCGGGAAGATGCCGTGCGTCGCGGCGCCATTGGCGAGCAGCGCACCCGCATCGGCGAACGTTGCGCACGGCACGCACTCCACGCCGGCGCCGAAGTGTGCCAGCGCTGCCTCTTCACTGAATGCGCCGGGCGCACCCTGGAATGCGACGCGCACCTGGGGTACCCGCGCGTCAGGTGAAACCGCGCCTCCACGTGCTGCTTGCCAGGTCGATGGTGCCGGCATGATCACCT
>DASTYK010000053.1:0-30000 GCA_035764935.1 Longimicrobiales bacterium
CCCGCCGGCCCCGCCGGCCCCGCCGGCCCCGCCGGCCCGCCCTTCCCTATTCGAGCTCCATCACAATCTGCGTATTCCACTCGAACGAGCGCCGATGGTGCGGCGTCAGGCCGAGCTCCACGATCGCGCAGCGATGCTGCAGCGTCGCATACCCGACGTTCGAATCCCAGCCATAACCGGGATACCGGCCCGCCAGCAGCGACATCACGCGATCCCGCACGACCTTGGCGAGCACGGACGCGCACGCGATCGCGTGCACCTTCGCGTCACCATCGACAATGGCCGTGTGGTTGGATCCCAGCTCCGGGATGGGCAGCCCGTCGACCAGAATGTGCTGGGGAGGTACGCGCAGGCGCGCGAGGGCGCGGCGCATCGCGAGATGGCTCGCCCGGAGGATGTTGATGCGGTCGATCTCGCGGGGGCTCGCAGCACCGACCCCATAGCAAAGCGCCTTCTCCCGGATCTCCAGGAAAAGGCGCTCGCGCGCTTCAGCCGTCAGGCGCTTGCAATCGTCGACGCCGCGGATCGTAACGCCACGCGGCATGATCACCGCCGCGGCCATGACCGGCCCCGCGAGCGGGCCGCGGCCCGCCTCGTCGACCCCCGCGATGTACTCGAAGCCGTCGTCCCACAGCGCGCTCTCGACTTCCAGCAGCTTCTTCAGCCGCCAGGTCTCCGCGCGCTTGCGACCTGCCGCGGTCTTCGCTCGCGGCTTCCGCCGTGGGCCCCGGGCTGCGGGCACGGCGAAACCGGCTCAGCCCTGCTGGGTCTTCTCGCGGATGCGCGCCTTCTTGCCGCGCAGCGCACGCAGGTAGTACAGCTTCGCGCGACGCACACGGCCCTGGCGCACCAGCTTGATCGACTCGACCGAGGGCGAGTGGAGCGGGAACACACGCTCGACACCGATTCCGCCCGAGATCTTGCGCACGGTGAACGTCTCGCTGACACCGCCACCCTTGCGGGCGATGCAGACGCCCTCGAACGCCTGGAGGCGCTCCTTGTCACCCTCGCGCACACGCACGTTCACGCGGATCGTGTCGCCCGGGTTGAACGCGGGCAGATCATCGCGCATCTGCTGCCTGGTGACTTCCTGCATCACATCCATGGTCGCCCCCTTCTGTTCGCCCTCCGCTCACCTCGCCAGGAGGGGCCAGGGTCCGTTCTCTGTAAACGTCATCGGGCCCGCGCGCACTCACGGCCGCGGTCCGGTTCATCCGGCCGCGGCGTACGGACCCGCAGCCTTTTAAAGTAGCACGTCGCGACCCCGCGCGTCAGTCCGTCGCGGGATCTTCCTGTTGCCGCAGGTGCCGGGCCCACAGATCCGGGCGCCGCTCCCGCGTCAGTCGCTCCGCCGTCTCCTGCCGCCAGGCCGCGATCTTCGCTGCATGGCCGGAGAGCAGGACCGGCGGAACCTCCAGCCCGCGATACGATGCGGGCCGCGTAAAGCTCGGCGGACTGAGCAGCGCCTCGTCGTAAAACGAATCGCTGCTGGCCGCCTCGTGCGTTCCCAGGGCGCCCGGCTGCAGCCGGATCACCGCGTCGGCGACCGCCAGCGCCGCGACCTCGCCGCCACTCAGCACGAAATCCCCGAGCGAGACCTCCTCGGTCGCCAGGTGGTCGGCCACCCGCTGGTCCACGTCCTTGTAGTGCCCGCAGAGCAGCGTGATCTCCGGCTCGACCGCGAGCCGCACCGCGTCGTCGTGCGTGAAGCGGCGGCCGCGTGCGCTCATCAGCAGGATCGGGCCCTTCGGCTTCAGGTCGTCGACCGCCTCGAAGAACGGCTCGGGCTTCATCACCATGCCCGGCCCGCCGCCGAATGCGTAGTCGTCGACCGTGCGATGCCGGTCATGGGTATAGTCCCGCAGATCGGCGATCCGGAGTGTGACCAGCCCCTTTTCCCGGGCCCTGCCGGGGATGCTCAGCGAGAGCGGCTCCTGGAAGAAGCCGGGAAAGATCGTGATGATGTTGATCTGCATCACGACCCTCCCTCCCGCGCCGGAATCCCGCCTGACTGACGTTGGTAGCCTGACGGCTGCGTTCCACGGCCACGTCCCGCCGCCGCGACTCGACCGGCGTCGAAACCCGTGTCGCGAAGCGGGCGCCGCGGATGCCCGTCGCGTCGGTCGCCCGCTCCAGGGTTGCAGGTGGCGCGGTACACGCCGGGCCTACAGTTCCAGCAGCCCCTGGGGCGGGTCGATCACGATCCGTCCCCCGGCGACGTCGACCTGCCGCACGATCCGGGCAGAGAACGGGACCAGGTGCAGCTTCCCGTCCGACGACTTCACCTCGAGCATGTCCGAGGGTTCCATCTCGTAGACCTCGCGGACGGTACCCACCTGGGTCCCGCCCTCCGTAACGACCGTCAGCCCCAGCAGCTCGTGGTAGTAGACCTCGTCTTCCTCGAGCGGCGCGAGCGCCTCACGCGCGGCGAGGACGTAGCGACCGGTGAGCAGCTCGGCTGCGTTCCGGTCGTCGACGCCCTCGAACTTGACCAGCTCACCGCGCTTGAACGGCCGGCTCTGCTCTACGACCAGCGGGTCCGCCGCGCTGTCCAGTGCGCCGTCCTCGTCACCCAGGACGAGCTCCATCCCCTCGAGAAATACGTCCTCGGGCGCATCGGTGAGCGGCCAGACGAACAGCTCGCCCTTTGTGCCGTGCGCCTTTGCGAGATGGCCGACGACCAGGTGCTCCGGCAGGGAGCGACCCGCGTCCGCCGCCAAGCTCAGACCTCGGCGTCCGCTTCGCCGGCGGCGCCGCGCGGCGTGCCGGGATCGAAGGTCTCGGCGGCCTCGGCCACCGTCGTCTGCGGCTCGACCGCCTCACCCGCGGCCGGTGCAGCTGCAGCCGCCTGCTTGCGACCCTTCCTGGGCGCAGCCTCCGGCTCGTGCACGTCCACCTTCGGGCGCTCGTGCTCGCCCGAGAGCGGGCGCAGCGCGACCTTGTCGTCGCCGCCGCGGCGTGCCTTCTTGACCAGCGAAGCGACCGTGTCGCTCATGCCGGCACCCTTGCCGATCCACGTGTCGACCTTGTCCAGGTCGAGACGCAGCTCCGCGGGACGCTGGCGCGGGTTGTAGAAGCCGATCGTGTCGAGGTACTCACCGCCGCGCGGCTTGGCGCTGTCGGTGACCACCACGCGGTAGCTCGGCTGCTTCTTCCGGCCAATGCGCCGGAGACGGATCGTTACGGCCATGTTTGCTCGAACCTCGCTTGCAGCGCCGCGTCAGCGCCGCGTCAGAACATGCCGGGCATGCGCGGCATTCCACGCATCCCGCCCATCAGCTTGCCCATCCCCATCCCCTTCAACTGCTTCATCAGTTTCTGCATCTGCTTGAACTGATCGAGCAGCCGGTTCACCTCCTGAACCGTACGACCCGAGCCCGCTGCGATCCGCTTACGCCGGGAGCCGTTGATGATCTGCGGCTTCTTCCGCTCCTGCGGCGTCATCGAGAGCACGATGGCCTCGATGTGCTTGACCTGCTTCGGGTCGACCTTCGCCTGCTTCAACGCCTTGGTGTTCACACCAGGAATCATCTTCAGCAGGCCCTCGAGCGGCCCCATCTTCTGGAGCTGCCCCATCATCACGAGGAAATCCTCGAGATCGAACTTGCCTTCTTTGGCGACCTTCTTCTCGAGCTTCTGCGTCTGCTCGACGTCAAAGGCTTCCTGCGCCTTCTCGACCAGCCCGACGACGTCGCCCTGCTGGAGGATCCGCCCCGCCATGCGCGACGGATCGAACACCTCCAGTCCATCGGGCCGCTCGCCCACACCGACGAACTTGATCGGCACGCCGGTGACGCCGCGCACGCTCAGTGCGGCACCGCCCCGCGCGTCACCGTCCATCTTGGTCAGGATGACGCCCGTGAGCGGCACGTTCTCGTGGAAGCCCTCCGCCACGCGCACCGCTTCCTGACCGATCATCGCGTCGACGACGAGCAGCACTTCCGTCGGGTTCGTCGCGTCGCGGACGCGCCGCAGCTCCTGCATGAGCGCGTCGTCGATCTGCAGACGACCCGCCGTGTCCAGGATCAGCGCGCGATGGCGCCCGCGCGTCGCCGCCTCCAGCGCCGCCCTGGCAAGCCTGCCGACGTCCTTTTCCGCGCGGTCGGAGTAGACCGGCACGTTGACCTGACTGCCGAGCGTCTCGAGCTGGTCGATCGCCGCAGGGCGCTGCACGTCCAGTGCGGCCATCATCGGCTCGCGCCCCTCGCGCTTCAGCCGCCTGGCCAGCTTCGCCGCCGTCGTCGTCTTGCCGGAGCCCTGCAGGCCCGCCAGTAGGATCACGGTCGGGCCCACCGGCGCGACCTTGATCCCCTCCGGCCGCTCGCCCAGCAGCGAGATCAGCTCGTCATGGACGATCTTGACGATCTGCTGCCCCGGCTGCACCGACTTGAGCACCTGCTCGCCGGTCGCCCGCTCCTCGACTCTGGCGAGGAACTCCCTGGCAAGCTGGAAATTGACGTCCGCCTCGAGCAGCACGCGACGGACCTCGCGCAGCCCCTCACGGATCATCGGCTCGGTCAGCAGCCCGCGCTGCCGGAACCGGCCGAGTACGCCATCCAGTTTTTCCGAAAGTTCCTCGAACATCACAACTCTACTGCGCCGGGCAAATTGGATCCGAGCCCGGTATTCTAGCCTGTTTTCCGGGGTTGCTCAAGGCTGGGGCACGGGTCTTTTTATTCACCACAGAGAGCGCCGAGGTCGCTGAGGCCGGTCCGTCAGGGCGTTTCGAGCCGCGCGGATTCGAAGCGCCGACGGTCCTGAGAATTGTGATGGGATCCCGGCCGGTCGTGCGGGCAGCGCGTCGTTCAGCTCGAACAACAGGACCGACCCAGGATGAAAGATCGAGGTGACCTCAGCGTCGTTCTCTGTGGCCTCAGTGCTCTCCGTGGTAGAAATCTCTTCCCCTACCCCTGCATCGAAGCGAACGCCCGCACCGGGAAGCTGCCCATTCCTCGGACCGGCGCCGGCACGGCCGAGAAGCGGAAGCCTTTGTCCGGCAAGGCTTCGAGGCCGCGCAGGTGCTCGACGATGGGAACGCCTGCGCCGAGCAGGACCGTGTGGACCGGTCGGCGGCCGTCCGCTGTGTCGTCGATGTTGAGGGAATCGATGCCGACCAGTGCGGCGCCCGCGTCCAGGAGCGCCTCGGCTGCCCGCTCCGTCATGAAGGGGTGCCCCTCGAAGTAGGAGGGCGTTCGCCAGTGGCGTGCCCAGCCCGTGTGCACGAGGACCGCGTGGCCGCGCACTTCCACGTTCTCGAACACGTCTGCATCCAGAATCCGGCCGCGTCCCTCCGCTCTCACGACGATTCCTGGCACCTCCGCCAGTCCGGTCAGGTCCAGTGCAGCGATGTCGCGCCCCGTCTCGAACCGGTGGAACGGGCTGTCGATGTAGGTACCCGTGTTGCCGACCATCTCGATGCGGCCGATCTGGAACTCCGTGCCGGGCGCATAATGCGCGTGCGAGGCCGAGCGGCTCAGGTGATCCACGATCACGGGTGCCGGCAGGCCGGGATACGTGAGCATGCCGGCCTCGATGGTATGGCTCAGGTCGATGTATCGGCGCATGGCAGGCCTTTGTTTCACCGCGGAGGCGCGAAGGGCGCAGAGGACAACAGCGAACCTGCGGCGCCCAACGCCGCAATTGTGCTGCAGCGTCGATAACTGATTTCCCTTGACGGAAATCGCGCGTCTGCAGCACGTCATTGTCATGACTGAAACGAAGACCGGCGACAATCCAGCCGTCCAGCCCAAACCCTCAGCGTCGTTCTCCGCGCCCTCGGCGCTCTCTGCGGTAAATGCTGTTTTCCGTTAGCAGTCGTAGCCTAGCTCACCGCGATGATCTGCTCGCGGCGCGTCCCCACCGACACGAACGCCACCGGAACGCCGGTCAATTCCTCGAGCCGGTGAACGTACTCGAGCGCCCGCGGCGGGAGATCGGCAATCGTGCGTGCGTCGGACGTGCTGCTCTTCCAGCCCTGGAACGTCTCGTAGATCGGCTCCACGCGGTCGAGCACGCCGAAGTCGTAGGGAAAATGCTCGTACTCCTTGCCGTCCGCCCGGTACCCCGTGCAGATGCGGATCTCGTCGAAGCCGTCGAGCACGTCCAGCTTCGTGAGGGCGAGGCCGGTCAGGCCGTTCACGAGAGCCGCGTAGCGCACGACGACGGCGTCGAACCAGCCGCAGCGGCGTGGCCGGCCGGTCGTAGCGCCATACTCCCCGCCGATCTCGCGCAGCCGTTCGCCCAGCTCATCCGTCAGCTCCGTGGGGAGCGGCCCGGAACCGACGCGGGTCGTGTACGCCTTCACGACACCGAGCACGGAGTCGATGCGCGTCGGCCCGATCCCGACGCCGGTTGCAGCGCCGCCGGCCGTTGTGGACGACGACGTGACGTAGGGGTAGGTGCCGTGATCGACGTCGAGCATGGCGCCCTGTGCACCCTCGAGCAGCACGCGCTCGCCGCGCCGCAGGGCCTGTTCGATCTCGAGGCCGGTGTCAGTGAGCAGCGGCAGGATGCGCTCGCGCATCGTGAGCGTGCGCTCGGCAACCGCGGCGGGATCCACCGGCTCGGCGCCCATCGCGCGCAGCTTCTCGTTGGCGCGCTCGGCAGCCGCAATGATCAGGCGCCGGGCCCGGTCCGCGTCCATGAGGTCCGCCGCGCGCACGCCGGCGCGCGCGATCTTGTCCTCGTAGGCGGGGCCGATGCCCTTTCCTGTCGTCCCGATCTTCGCCTCGCCGCGCTTCTGCTCGTGCGCCCGGTCGAGCGCCTTGTGATGCTCGAGCAGCAGGTGCGCACGCCCGCTGATGCCGATCTGCGCTTCGGCGTGGATGCCGCGCTCGTGCAGTGCATCCAGCTCCTGGAAGAACTGCTCGATGTCGAACACGACGCCGTTGCCGAGCAGGCAGCGCGTGTCGTCGTACAGGATGCCGGAGGGGATCTGGTGCAGCACGAACTCGTCGTCGCCGACATGAACCGTATGACCCGCGTTCGCGCCGCCCTGGTAGCGCGCGATCACCGAGACATGCGCGGCGAGCACGTCCACGATCTTGCCCTTCCCCTCGTCGCCCCACTGTGCGCCCACGACGACGCGGCAGCGTTCCGTCATTCCCGCTCCTGAACGTGCAAGCCCGCTCCGCGCGCAGCAGCACGGGAGCGGGTCGATGAAGTCACTTTTTCGGGTCTAGTCTAGGACTGCGGACGAGTGGCCGCCACCCCGCGCCGGGGACAGTAGCCGCCCGGAGGCCTGTCATCCGGCCGGGCGCGCTTCCGCCTCGCGCGCACGCAGGTGCCCCAGCGCGCCACACAGCAGATCGACACACTGCATGACACCTGCTCCGTTGAGGTGCTCGGGCGAGTCGGCGGGCCGATGGATGCGGTGCAGCGAGCCGAGGGTGCCGCGCAGCACGCTGAGCGCCGGCGTACCGGCCTTCACGATAGGCATGTGGTCGAGCATGATGCCGAACGGCACGTCCCGGCGCTGCGCGTCGAGCCCGAGCGACGACGCGGCACCGAGGATCGCGGCCGCCAGGTGCGGTGCGAGGCCGGACGGCCGCGGCCAACCGAAGCGCTCGGCAATGATGAAGCGTCCCTCGTCGTCGATGCCGTCGACATTGATGACGCCGAATACGGGCGGCAGGCGTGGCGCAATCGCGCGTGCGCCGGCGAGCCCCAGCTCCTCCGCGTCCGTGATCAGGAACGCGACGTCGTCTGCCTCTTTTTCGCGCGCAGCAATGCCGAGCAGTGTTGCCAGGCCACTCGCGTTGTCGAGCGCGCCGGGCGAGTAGTCGGCCGCCCAGGAGACCACCAGCAGCAGCCCGCACACGAACGCGACGAGCCCGGTGAACAGCACGGGCCCGTTGCCGACGTACTGCGCGAGCGAAAGGAACGCGAGCACGGCGAGCGCGAGGAATGCGAGGATGCCGATGACGATGACGGGACCGCGGAACGAGAGGGGCAGGAACTGCGACTTGCTGTCGCGGTGGGCCATGAACACGTAGCGGGGCCGCGCGCCCGGTCGCTGGATCCACAGGTTGGTCGCCTCGCTGCGCCCCCACGGCAGGTCCTCCAGGCCGTTGCGGCGCATGTAGCCGACTCCTGCCAGCATGAGTGCGACCGTAAGCACGAGCGTCGCGAATGCACCGGCCGGCATGCCGCTGATGAGCAGCAGCATCGCGACGAACACGCCGAGTGTGTAGACCGCCGCGATGTTGGAAACGGTGAACCGGCCGGCCATCATCGAGAAGTGGAAGGGCAGGTCACGCACCTGGAAGCCGAGGGCCTCGAAGCGCGCGCGCAGGTCCGCCTCAACGGCGTCCGCACCCGGGCCGCCGGTCATGCGCGGCCGCGAAAGGGCGCGGATCACTGCGCCGGCATCGAACGGTGTCTGACCAGGGAAGCCGCGAACCTGCGCGGGTACGTCTGTCGTCCGGGGTTCCATGTGCTCGTCTGCGCGTGACCGGCCGGCCGGCTGCCGGCGCCCGCCCCCGCTTCTGCAACCCCTGTTCCGCGCGCACGCCGGCTCTGGCTGCCGACGGGTGCCGGCATGGAGCGAGCCGGCGGCGGCGCGCGATCAGCTCACGCCGCGCTCAGCCCCGCTCCGCTCAGTGCAGCAGTCACCTTCTGCCGGTCCTTCGGACCGAGGGCGTGCAGCGGTGGGCGCGGTGCACCGCCGGTCCATCCGAGTTGATCGAGCGCGGTCTTCACACCGACCGCACCGAACGACGCGACGATCTCCCTGTGCAGTGGCGTGAGCTGTTCCTGCGCGCGGCCGGCACCCTGCGTGTCTCCCGCACGGAACCGGCGCACCACCTCCGCCGCGAGCGCGGGCGCGAAGTCGGCGACGGCCAGGATCCCGCCAGCGGCGCCCAGCTCGAGGGCGGTGTAGAGCAGCGTCCCGTTGCCGACGAACAGACAGCAGCTCTTCTCGCAGGCGTCTGTGTATTCGGCGAAGCGCTTGATGTCGCCGGACGAGTCCTTCAGGCCGACGATGTTGGGGTGGCGCGTCAGCTCGCCGACGAGCCCGGCGTCCAGCGTGACCTTCGTGTACTTCGGCATGTGATAGATGAGCATCGGCACCGGCGACCCGTCAGCGACGGCCAGGTAGTAGTCGCGCATGGCGGCCGGTGCGAGGTACGGTCCGAAGTAGGCCGGCGGATGCGTGAGAATGACGTCGGCACCGGCCTCGGCCATCCGCTTCGCTTCGCGGACCGTTGCGCGCGTCGACTCCGCGCTGGCCCCGACGACGAGCGGGATGCCGGCCGGAACGACGTCGCGTGCAAACGCCGTGAGGCGCACTTTCTCGTCCTCGTCCAGCAGTGCGCCCTCGCCGGTCGAGCCGAACAACACCAGCCCGTCGAGCGGCTGCTCGCACCAGCGGCGCAGGTTCTCGCGCCAGGGAATCGGCGCGATGTCGCCGGTCACGCTGTCGAAAGGTGTGGTGACCGGCGCGAACACTCCGCGCAGCCGGTCCGCGATCGACGGGTCAGGCAAGGGTCCTCACCTTGAGCTCGAAGTCCGACGGGTTGTTCGCGGCCGCCTTGGCGACCTCGAACGCGACCAGGTCCTGCGAGACCAAATCCATCAGGTGCTGGTCGAACGTCTGGGATCCGTACTGCTCGCGTCCCTCGGCCATGAGGTCGTAGATCTCGGCGACCTTCTCGGGATCGAGGATCGCATCACGGATCGTGGCGGTCACGACCATGACCTCCACTGCAACGACCCGCCCCTGGCCGTCCTTGCGCGGAAGCAGCCGCTGGCTGACGACCGCGACCAGGTTCTCGGCGAGCCGCACCCGCACCATCTCCTGCTCGTGCGGCGGGAACACCGCAATGACGCGTGAGATCGTCTGCACGGCGTTGGTCGTGTGCAGCGTCGAGAACACGAGGTGCCCCGTCTCTGCCGCCTTCATCGCCGTGTCGATCGTCGTGGTGTCACGCATCTCACCGATCAGGATGACGTCCGGGTCCTCGCGCAGTGCGGCGCGCAGCCCCGACTCGAACGACTCCGTGTCCTGGCCGACGTCGCGCTGCGTGATGGAGCTGTGCACGTCACGGTGCAGGAACTCGATCGGGTTCTCGAGCGTGAGAATGTGCTTGCGCTTGTTCTGGTTGATGTAGTTGATCATCGCAGCGAGCGTGCTGCTCTTGCCGGAGCCCGTCACACCCGTGACCAGCACCATGCCGCGCTCGGCGTGCGCGATGCCGGCGAGCACGCGCGGCAGTCGCAGCTGATCGAACGTAGGCACCTCGATCGGGATCACGCGCATGACGATCATGAGCGTGCCTCGCTGCCGCAGGATGTTGACGCGGAACCGGCCGATACCGGGCGCACCCCACGAGCAGTCGTAGTCGGTCATCGTCTCGAGCTGCTGGCGGTCACGCTCGTGCGGGATGAGCTGCTTGCAGATCTGCTCGACCTGTTCCGGCGTCAGGCGCTGCTGCGTGAGCGGCACCAGCTCCCCGCTGATGCGCGCACGGATGAAGTCGCCCGCCTTCATGTGGATGTCGGAGGCGCCCCGCTGGATCGCGGCCTTGAAGATTTCGATCATGTATTCGGGCCTGGGCACGGGGCCGGGGCCCGGGCCAGGAGCCGGGCCGGTCTCGGCCGTGGTTCGTTCGGGGAGTGCCGACGCGTGCCGGCAGCGACGGGAAAGATAAGCGGGGAGGCAGGGGCGGACCACCCGCCGTGGCCGCCCTGCCGTATGCAGGGCGGGCCACCCGGGTGAGACGCGCTTCACATTACTCGCTGCGCAGTGCCTCCAGCGGCGCAATCGCGGCCGCCCGCCGCGCCGGGACCCAGGCGGCGAGCGCGCTGGTGAGGAGCAGCACGAGCGGGACCACGACAAAGGTGAGCGGATCGAGGCGGTTCACCTCGTAGAGCACCCTCTCCAGGCCGCGCGTCAGGGCGGCGGCGGCCGCCGTGCCGATGACGATCCCGATCAGGGCGAGGACCAGGCCTTCGCGAAGCACCATGGTGCGGACCTGTTCCGGCCGCGCGCCGATCGCGATGCGGACACCGATCTCCTGGGTCCGCTGTGTGACCACGTAGCCGATCACACCATAGAGCCCGATTGCGCCGAGCAGCAGTGCCACGACGGCGGCGATCATCAGGATGGTCGTCGTGAACGCAGTATCGGCCATCGACTCGCGGATCACGGCGGCCATCGTGCGCGCGGTCGTGATCGGCACATTCGGCTCCGCCCGCTGGACGGCCGCGCGCGCTGCGGGTGCGAGGGCAGCAGGATCGCCGGTCGTGCGCAGCACGAGTGTCATGGATGCGACCTGCATCGTGCCGATCGGCTCGGTCATCGGCACGTACACCATGGGCCGGATCGGCTCACGCAGTCCGAAGGTACGGACGTCGCGAACCACGCCCACGATTTCCATCCAGTCGGACACGGAGTCGAAACGGACCCGCTCACCGAGCGCCTTGCCGTCGAGGAAGTCACGGGCGAAGCTCTCGCTGACCCACACGACCGAGCGCCGCTCCTCGGTGTCGGCGCGCTCGATGGACCGACCCTGCAGCAGGGTGGTGCCGATCGCCTCGAAGTACCCTGCGCTGATCGCCGAGTAGAAGGCGACCTGCGGAATCTCGTCCTCCGCACGGGGCCGCGACTCGAGCTCGAAGGAGCCGCCGTTCATGCCCTCGGGGTCGAGCGGCAGCGCGTTCACGACGCCCGCGGATGTCACGCCCGGGAGCGCCGCGGCCTCGGCGGTCATCCGCTGATAGAGCTGCGCCGCCTGGAGGCGATCCACGCCATCGCCGACACTCACGCCGAGCGTCAGCACGCCGTCGGGATTCACTCCCGGATCGACGTTCCGGAGCCGCTCGAAGCTGCGCAGCATGAGCATCGATCCGGTGAGCAGTACCAGTGCGAGCGCGATCTGCGCAACGATCAGCGTCTTGCGCATGCGCTGCCGGTCGCGGCCCGCCGAGCCGCGCCCGTCGCGCACCAGCTGCTGCAAGGGCGCCCGCAGCTGCTGCGGCAGTGGCAGCAGCCCGAACAGCAGCCCCGCGACGACGCTCAGCACCAACGCGAACAGCAGCACGCTCGCATCGACGCTCACCTCCTGGATGCGAGGCAGCTCGGCCGGCGCGGCGGCGATCAGGGCCCGCACCCCGAACGCGGCGAGGACCAAGCCGACGATGCCACCGCCGAGGCCGAGCAGCATGCTCTCGGAAAGGAACGATGCGGCCAGTCGCGCGCGTGATGCGCCGAGTGCCAGCCGCAGCCCGCTTTCCCGCTGCCGTGACTCGGCGCGCACGAGGAACAGGTTGGCGACGCTCGCGCACGCGACGAGCAGCAGGAACGCCACGGTGCCGAGCACGACCAGCAGCGCGGGGCGGATATCGCCCGTGATCCGCTCGCGCAGCGTCTGCATGCTCACGCTCCAGCCGAAGCGCTCCAGCACCTCCGCGGTCATTTCGCCGTTGGACTGCTCGGGAATGCGCGCCTGGAGCTGTTCGACCTCCGTGCGCGCCGCGTCCAGCGTGACTCCGGGCGCGAGCCGGGCAACGCCGATGATGCCGAAGCGGCCGATCGGCCCGTTGGGATCGATGAACGAGGGGAGGATCGCCGCCATGTCCGGGTTCGTGTACGCCCGGGGCGGCAGGATACCGATGATCTCGGTGCTGGTCCCGTCGATCTCGACCAGCGAGCCGAGCACGCCCTCACGACCGCCGAAATGCGCCTGCCACCCCTCGTGCGTGAGCACGGCAACCGGCGCGGCCAGCGTGTCCGCGTCCGCCTCCACGAAGCGGCGGCCGCGCAGCGGCTGTACCTGCATCACGTCGAACCACGAGGGCGAGACTTCCGCCACCTGCACCCGCACGGGCAGGAGCCCGCCCGTCAGGTTGCGACTGCTCTCCTGCACGCCTGCGATGCTGCTGAAGCTGCGCGCATGCTGGCGGTAGAGCGCGAGTGTGCCCGGGGAGTTCTCCAGGTCGGGCAGCTGCAACCCCGGCGCGTGATGCATCACGCTCACGATCCGCTCGGACTCGGGGTACGGCAGTGGTCGCAGCAGCACGCCATTGATGACGGCGAAGATCGCCACATTCGCCGCGATGCCGAGCGCCAGCGTCAGAGCGGCGACGATCGTGAAGCCGGGGCGTCGCGCGAGCGAGCGCGCCGCCTGCTTCAATTCCATTCCAGGGCTCATCAGGACGAGGCTCCGAGAGGGATTCAGGCTCCTGCCATACGTCTGTAAGACGCAGGTGCCTGCCGAATGGTGTCAGAACGGGGGGCGTCAGTCCAGCGTGACCTTCAGGATGCGCGGGTGCGCGCTGATCGCGGTGCGCATCGCAGCGGAAAC
Source organism: Longimicrobiales bacterium (assembly GCA_035764935.1). NCBI lineage: Bacteria > Pseudomonadati > Gemmatimonadota > Longimicrobiia > Longimicrobiales > Longimicrobiales bacterium. The sequence goes on from DASTYK010000053.1 coordinate 13,308, forward strand.
GGCCGCGCCGCGCGCGCGGAAAGTAAAGAAGCGGCGCTCGCCCCGCCGCTCGACCTGGAGCAGCCGAAGGTCCACGCCGGTCTCGCCCAGTGCGTTCTCGATCTCCGCGGGGTCGGCGTCCGCGTCCGCTTCCACGACCAGCGTGTGCTCCGCGAAGCGGTTCGGCAGCAGCTGGTCGTCCAGCCGCTGCAGCACCCGCAGCGCCAGGAGTGTGATGGCGGTCGCCGTGCCGGCCATCGCGTAGGCGCCCGCCCCCACCGCCATCCCGATGGCCGCAACGACCCACATGGTGGCGGCGGTGGTCAGGCCGATCACGCTGCCACGCGCCTGCATGATCGTGCCCGCGCCGAGGAAGCCCACACCACTCACGATCTGGGCGGCGATGCGCCCGGGATCGGCGCGCGTCGGCTCCCCCAGCACGGTGTCGTGCGCAACGGCGATGGATATCTCCGTGATCAGCGCGGCGCCGAGGCAGATCAGCAGGTTGGTCCGGAAGCCTGCCGGCTTGCCGCTCGCCTCGCGCTCGAACCCGACCAGGCCGCCGAGCAGGGCGGCCAGAAAGAGGCGGCCGAGAACTGCACCGGTTCCGAGCGCCTCGATGCCGATGAGCTCCATGTCAGTCGTTCAGCCGCCGCAGTTCCTTGAGCAGGCCGGTCCTGTCCTTTGTCCGCGCGTCCACGTCCTTGATGTGACGGGCCGGCTGCCCCGCAACGACCGTCAGTTCCGGCACGTTCGCCGTCACCACCGCGCCGGCCGCAACGACGCTCCCCCGCCCTACCCTGCACCCCTCGAGCACGACGGCGTTGGCGCCGATCAGCACCTCGTCCTCGATCACCACCGGGTCCGCGCTGGGCGGCTCGAGCACCCCGGCAAGCACGGCGCCCGCACCGATGTGGCAGTCCCGGCCGACCAGGGCGCGCGCGCCGACGACGGCGTTCATGTCGATCATCGTGCCGGGCCCGATCACGGCCCCGATGTTGATCACGGCACCCATCATCACGATCACGTGCTCGCCGATGTCCACCTTCTCACGGATCACCGCGCCGGGCTCGATGCGTGCATTGACCTGCCTGAGATCCAGCAGCGGGATCGCCGAGTTGCGCCGGTCGTTGTCCAGGTGATGGTGCTTCACCCGGTCCCCGGCCGACCGCAGCACCTGCTGCACCGCGTCCCACTCGCCGATCAGGATCGTGGTGCCCGCACCGGTCGGGTACGCCTGCAGGTCGGCCTTGCCGTCCGCGTCCAGCTCGCCCTCGTGCCGCACGTAACACGTGACCGGCGTCCGCTTGCGCGCGTTCGCAATCAGGTCGCGGATCTCCTGGTAATCCATTCAGCGGTCTCCCCGGATGTCGAGTTGTGGCAGGATGCAGAGCGGGCGCCTGCCTGGCGCGCAGAACGCGGCGGCAGGACGTCGCATGCTTCACATGCCCAGCACGTCCTTCATGGTGTAGCGCCCGGTGGAGCGGCCGGTCAGCCAGCGCGCCGCGACCAGGGCGCCCTCTGCGAACAGCGCGCGGTCCTCGGCCTGGTGCGCCAGCTCGAGTCGCTCACGCGCACCCAGGAAATGCACGCGGTGCTCGCCTGCCACCGCACCGCCCCGCAGCGCGTGGATCCCGACCTCGCCACTGGGACGCTCGCCGGTCTCACCGCTGCGTCCGTCGCGTCGCACCTCCGCCAGCTCGACACCGCGCCCGCGCGCAATGGCCGCGGCAAGCGAAAGAGCAGTGCCGCTCGGTGCGTCGATCTTGCGCGCGTGGTGCGTCTCGACGATCTCCGCATCGTACGCGTCGGCGCCGAGCACTCGCGCAGCCTGCTCGACCAGTCCCAGCAGCAGGTTCACACCCACACTGAAATTCGCCGCGACGAGCACGGCGGACTCGAGCGCGAGCCGGTCCAGCGCCTGGAGCGTTTCCGGGGCGAGGCCCGTCGTGCCGACGGCGAGGGCGCGCTCCGCGAGCGCCTTCGCATGGTCGGTGACGAGCGTGTGCGTGGCCGGTGGTGAGGAGAAGTCGAGCACGACGTCCGCCTTGCCGATGACGCCACCGGCCTCCTCCATCGCGACCACGCGTTCCACGCCGAGTGCCCGGGCCGCCTCCCCGCTGGCGACGTGCCGGTCGATGCCGGCGATGATAGTGATGTCCTCGGCGTCGCGCGCGAGCCGCACCAGCGTCTGCCCCATCCGCCCGCCGATCCCGCACACGACCACACGCGTCATGGCACCGCGACCGGCTCGATGCCGACGTCCTCCAGTGCCGCGAGCAGCGCCGAGCGGTGAGCGGAATCGGTCTCGACGAGCGGCAGCCGCAACGGGCCGACGTCGAAGCCGAGCCAAGCCACCGCAGCCTTCACGGGGATGGGGTTCGGCTCGGCGAACAGTGCGCGGACCAGCGGCAGGTACTGCAGCTGCAGTGTGCGCGCCTCGTCGTGGTTGCCGTCGAGCCACGCCTTGACCATGCGGCTGGTGGCCCGCGGTGCGACGTTCGCGAGCACACTGATCACGCCGGTGCCGCCGAGCGCGAGCAGCGGCACGATCTGGTCGTCGTTTCCGCTCCACAGCGCGATCCGGTGCCCGACGAGCCGCGCGACCTCCGCGATCTGGCTGATATCGCCACTCGCTTCCTTCACCGCGATGACGCGCTCGTCCTCAGCGAGCGAGGCGAGCGTGGCCGGCAGGATGTTGACCGATGTGCGACCGGGGACGTTGTAGATCACGGCGGGCAGGTCGGCCGCATCGATCACGTGGCGGAAGTGTGCGATCAGCCCGGCCTGGGGCGGCTTGTTGTAGGGTGGCGCACTGAGCAGCAGGGCGTCGGCTCCCGCCTGGCGAGCCTGGATCGCGAGTCGAGCCACGGCCGCCGTGTCACTGCCGCCACAGCCGACGATCACCGGCAGCCGGCCGCGGTTCTCGTCCAGCACGATCTCCGTCGCGCGCCGCTGCTCATCGGGGCTCATCGTCGCCGCCTCGCCCGTCGAGCCGCACACGATCAGCGCGTCGGTGCCTTCCGCATGGTGGAACCGGACGAGCGCACGCAGCGTCGCCTCGTTGACGCCGCGATCATCGAACGGCGTGACGAGAGCAACGCCCGAACCGGTGAACCGCGGGTCCGCCATGGTCAGAGTCGCTCGAGGTCGTGGAGATCGCCGCGCGTCACGTCGGTCGGCCCATCGTCCGCATCGGTGTCACGCCCGGTGCTGTCATTGAAGTCGTCGACCACTTCGTCGCTGCCGGCCACCGAGTGGAACGAGCGGTAGACCTCGTTGCCGCACTTGGTGCACGGCTCCGTGCGCTCCGGCTCGCCCTCCTCGATCAGGTACTCGGTGCCGCATTCGATGCAGACCTGTACCAGCACCTCTTTCGCGTGCCGTTCGCTCCCGGCCATTGGCACCTCTCGTTTCCGGTGGAATCGCTGCCCCCGGAGACGGCAAGAATGCTGCCGGCACGCCCGCTGTGCGCGCCGGGGCGCGGACGCATAAATTAGGCGCCGTCATGGTGAGATGCCAAACAGTCGAGGGTTCATGGCGGAATCGCTGCTCGCGGTAGCGCGCGAGGCGGCCGAGGCGGCGGCGGCGGTGCATCGCCGGCATGCCGGCAGGGTGAGCGTCGATGCCTGGTCGGAAAAGGGCGTTGCGGACTTTGTCACACACGTGGATCGCGAGGCCGAGGACGCCGTGATACGCGTCATCCGGTCGCACTACCCGGGTCACGCGATTCTCGCGGAAGAAGGCGCCAGCGAAGACGACGCGGCAGCGGCCCGGCACGCCGAGCACCTGTGGATCGTCGATCCGCTGGACGGCACGACGAACTTCCTGCACGGCTACCCGATGTACGCCGTGTCGATCGCGTTTGCGGAGCGCAACCGCCTGCTCGCAGGCATGGTGCATGGAACCGCGACGCAGGACCGGTGGTACGCGACCGCGGGCGGCGGCGCCTTTCACAACGACCGCCGCATCTGGGTCTCGGAGATCGCATCCCTCTCGCGTGCGCTGATCGGGACGGGCTTCCCATTCAAGGTGCTGGAACGGATGGACGAGTATACGACGCAGTTCCGCCAGGTGCTCGCGCACACGGCCGGTGTTCGCCGCGCAGGCTCCGCGGCGCTCGATCTCTGCCACCTCGCGACCGGCTGGTTCGACGGCTTCTGGGAGCTTTCGCTCGCGCCCTGGGACTTTGCGGCTGGCGCGCTCATCGCCCGGGAAGCCGGCGCGGTCGTGACGAGCCTGGACGGCGAGCTCGACCTCACCGCCCGCGGCGCCGTGGTCGGTGGCAATCCGGTGATCCACCGCGAGCTGCTCGCGCTGCTGCACTCCGCGCCGGAGCCGGTCCATGGCTGAGCGTACCGGCAGCCGGACCGCGCGGATGCGCAGCTGGATGAGCGCGCACCCGCGCCTGCTGACCAGCCTGGCGATCACCGCGCTCGCGCTCACCTCCCTCGGTGCGGGCGTCGCGTTCGGCGCCTGGAACTACGTCTGCCGCGACTGCCCCTCCATCGCGGAGATCTATGCCTGGGAGCCGAAACAGTCGACCAAGATCTTCGATCGCGATGGCGAGCTGATCGACGAGCTGTTCCAGGAGCGACGCACACCCGTCGACATCGAGGATCTCCCGGAGCACGTGCCGCAGGCGTTCATTGCCGTCGAGGACAAGCGGTTCTACCAGCACGGCGCGCTCGACCTGCGCGGCATTGCCCGCGCGGCCATCACGGGCCGCGGCGGCGGCAGCACGATCACGCAGCAGCTCGCGCGCAACATGTTCGAGGAGCAGATCGGCTTCGAGCGTGCCTACACGCGCAAGCTGAAGGAAGCCCGCGTCTCGATGGAGCTCGAGGAGGTCTACAGCAAGGACCAGATCCTCGAAGCCTACATGAACCAGGTCAACTACGACCACGGCTGGCGCGGCATCGAAACGGCATCGCAGAACTACTTCGGCAAGCCCGCCACGCAGATCAATCCGGCCGAGGCCGCACTGCTCGCCGCGATCGTGAACCGGCCCGCATACTACAACCCGCTGCGCAACCCGGAGCGCGCGCAGAGCCGGCGCAACCTCGTGCTCTCGCTGATGGCGAACCAGGGCTACCTGAGCGAGGCGGACGCGGAGAAGTGGAAGCAGGAGCCGCTGCCCACGGAGCGGAAGGGCACGGTCGTCGGTGTGAACGCGCCGTACTTCGTCGAATGGGTGCGCGACGTCCTCGACGACCGGTTCGGCCCCCGGCTGTACTCCGGCGGGCTGCGCGTGCACACAACGCTCGATCTCGATATCCAGCGTGTCGCCCGCGAAACCATGGAGGCCGGCTGGGCACGCCTCGAGGCCGCGGGCGCACGCGGGCCGAAGTTCGAGGCCGTCATGGCCGAGGGCGGCACGGAGGGCTCCGAAACGCAGTACATCCAGGGGGCGTTCATCGCCCTCGAGCCGCAGACCGGCGCGATCCGCGCACTGATCGGCGGTCGTGACTTCGGCGACTCGCGCTTCAATCGCGCGACGCAGGCAGTCCGGCAGCCGGGCTCGACGTTCAAGCCATTCGTCTACCTCGCCGCGCTCGAGAGCGGGATCCCCGCGTCGCACGTGATGTACGATGCCCCGCTCATGATCGACATGCCCGACGGGTCGACGTACTCCCCCTCGAACTACGACCCCGACTTCCGCGGCCCGCTCACGCTGCGTGATGCGCTCAAGTACTCAGTGAATACGATCGCGGTGCAGCTCGGCCAGGAGATCGGCGTCGAGACCGTGGCGCAGGCCGCGCGACGAATGGGAATCCGCACGGAGATCCCGCCCTACCCCTCCACGGCGATCGGCGCAGCCGGCGTCGTGCCGCTGCAGCTTGCCGAAGCGTACGCGACCATCGCCAACGGCGGGATCCGCGTGCCGAGCTGGGCGATCGAACGCGTGACGGACGCGGACGGCCGCGTTCTCTGGGAGCCGCGTCGTCCTTCACCAGAACTGGTTGTGGATTCGCTGGCCACCGCGATCCTGCGCGACATGCTGCGCACGGTCGTCGACAACGGGACCGGCTACAACGCACGCAACCCGCAGCTCGGCAACCTGCCCTACGAGGTGCCTGCCGGGGGCAAGACCGGCACGACCAACGAGAACGCCGACATCTGGTTCGCGGGGTTCACGCCCGACCTGGTCGCCGTAAACTGGTTCGGCTTCGATCGTCGCAAGCGCATCCTCGCGAACGCGACCGGCGGCGGCTACGGCGCGCCGGTCTGGGGACAGTTCATGCGCGCGATGTACTACGGCGACACCAGGCAGTTCGAGATCCCGGGCGCCTGGCCGATGCCCTCGGCGATCACGACCCGCCGCGTCGACAGCCGGACCGGCAAGCTCGCCAACGAGTGGTGCGAAGCCAACGCGTACGTGGAGTACTACATCCCCGGCACTGAACCGACGGAAGCCTGCGAGCCCGCGGGGCTCTTCGGTGCACCGATCCGCGGGTTCCCGCCGCTGCCGTCGCAGGACACGATGAGCGGCGATACGGCTGCGGCATCGGTGCCCTCGGGTTGGCCGCCACCGCCGCTGGAGTGAGCTCGTTGCTGGTCTGGTCGTTCGGGCGCTGCCTCATCGGTCATTTCGGTGGGCAGCGTTCGTATTTCCAACCACGGAGCACGCAGAGGACGCAGAGCTTTTTCGCACAGAGGTCACAGCGGCCACTGTGGACACAGCGTGATGCTGTTGCTGTTCGCGGCGATCCTTCAGCGCGCCGCCACCGCATGCTTTCTTTTTGTAAACACACCGCGAGTGGGATTCGATGCAATGCCGGTGAATGCACCGGAGCGCGCGTTCGATCGCATCAATCCGCCTTGACGTCAAACGAGAAAGTCTGCAATGCGGACACTGAACTTCATCACCATGAGCCCACTATAAAAAAGCCTCAGCGCCCTCCGCGCCTCAGCGGTGAAAAAACTCTGTGTTCTCGGTGTTCTCAGTGGTAGAAAAGAATCAGCGGACATGCAGCCGGAACGGCACACCGGCAGCGTCGAGCGACGCGATGAGCTCCAGCTCGTCTTCTTCGAGGAATGCCAGCGCCAGGTCGCACTTGGCGTCCGCGTCGGCCGGTGCTGGCACGACGTCGACGCCCAGGCCCTTGTCGCGCGCGATTTCCTCCGCCCAGAGCGCATGGTGGGTGGTGTCGAAGACGAGCAGCTTCATCCGGTGATCCGCTCGCCAACAAGGGGAAGCGGTGCCGCCTCGCCTTGACCGATTTCGATGGCCGCCTGCAGCCGCGCGGCCGCCTGCTCTGCCAGCTCGCTGGTACGGGCGTGAATGGTCGCGATCGGCTGGCCGCGCTGGACGCAGTCACCGGGCTTGACGGTCAGGTGGAACCCTGCGGAGGGGTCGATGCGGGCGCCCAGCGTTGCGCGGCCGGCGCCCAGCGCGACGGCGGCGGCGCCGATCGCGCGCGTGTCCATCGAGAGGATGCGCCCCGCGCGCGCCGCTTCCAGCACGTGCTGCACGTCTGCCTGCGGCAGGATCGCGGGGTCGTCGAGAACGGCGGGATTGCCACCCTGTGCCTCGATGACCATGCGCATCCTGTCCAGGGCCCGCCCATCATCGAGCGCGGCGCCCGCCTGCGCGGCGCCATCCTCCAGGCCTGTTGCGCGACCGCCCAGCACGAGCATTTCGGCGGCGAGCGCGACCGTCACGTCACGGAGATCGGGCGGGCCGCCGCCGCGCAGTGCGGCGACGGCTTCCTCGACTTCCAGCGCATTTCCGATCGCGTGGCCGAGCGGCCGGTCCATGGCAGTGAGCCGCGCGACGACGATCGTGTCGTGCGCGCGCCCGATCGCGATCATCGTCTGCGCGAGCTGGCGTGCGCGCACCTGGTCGCTCATGAACGCGCCGCTGCCGACCTTGATGTCGAGTACGAGCGCGTCGATTCCCTCTGCCAGCTTCTTGCTCATGATGCTGGACGCAATGAGCGGGATCGACTCGATCGTGCCGGTCACGTCGCGCAGCGCGTAGAGGCGCCTGTCCAGCGGTGCGATCTCCGGTGATGCGGCGATCAGCGCGCACCCCAGCCGCTCCATCTGCGCGCGATACTCGTCGAGCCCCAGTTCGAGCCGGAACCCGGGGATCGTCTCGAGCTTGTCGACCGTCCCACCGGTATGTCCGAGACCGCGGCCGCTCATCATCGGGACCGGCACACCCAGCGACGCCACGAGCGGCGCAAGCACGAGCGAGACCTTGTCGCCGACACCACCCGTCGAGTGCTTGTCGACCCTGGTGCCGGATACGCCGGAAAGATCGACGACCACGCCGGAGCGCAGCATTACGTCGACCAGTGTCGCCAGCTCCGCGTCGGACATGCCGACGAAAAAGACCGCCATCAGGAAGGCGGCCATCTGGTACTCCTCGACGCTGCCCCGGGCGTATCCCTCGAGGAACGCGCGCAGCTCGGCACTGTCGAGCTCACCGCCATCGCGCTTGCGGCGGATCACCTCGTACGGTGTCACGCTGTGCGGGGGGATGGGGCTCATCGTGTACGCTTCCAGCGATCGGCCTCCGAGAGTGGCGCGGGCTCACCGCGTGAGACCCGGCCCCAGACGTCGAAGATCTCCGCCATCCAGTCGAAGATGCTGCGCAGCGAGTTCTGCAGCCGCTGCAGCCGCTCGCCGCGCTCCTCCGCTGACATGGTCAGCGCGCCGTGCAGCCTGTGCGCGAAGTCCTCGGGGTCGAACGGATTCACCTCGACGGCCCCGTCCAGCTCCTCTGCCGCGCCGGCGAACTTGGAGAGCACGAGCACACCGCCGGGCTCGTCTACCTGGCAGGCGATGAACTCCTTGGCGACCAGGTTCATCCCGTCCTGCAGCGAGCTGACGATGCAGACGTCCGCCATGCGATAGAACGCGGCGAGTCGCTCCACCGGCAGCGATTCCTTGACGAGGTGCACCGGTCGCCAGCGATCGGTGCCGTAGCGGTCATTGATGCCCCAGACGAGCCGTTCGATCTTCTCGTTCAACCAGTCGTAGGCTTCGATGCCCGTCCGGCTCTCGACCGCAATCTGCACGAACGTGAAACGCTCACGCAGTTCCGGATAGAACTGCCAGAGCAGGTCGAGCGTCTTCAGCTTTTCCTCGAGGCCCTTGGAGTAGTCGACGCGATCGACGCCGATCCCCATCATCCCGCCATCCGGCACGTAGCGGCGCTTCATCCGGTCCCAGCGGATGTCGGAGACCTTGCGGGCGTGGTCGCGGTACTGCTCGATATCGATCGAGATCGGGAACGACCGCACGTAGCAGGTGTGATCCTCCCGCTTCACCGCACGGTGCTCCCAGTCGACCTCGATTTCGAGCACCGACTCGACACTGCGCAGGAAGTTGTCGCAGAACAGCGGCAGGTGGAATCCGAGCAGGTCGTTGGCGAGCAGACCCTCGAGCAGCGCACGCCCCTGCGTGGCGATGCGGAAGACTTCCAGCGGCGGAAACGGGATGTGCCAGAAGTGCGAGAGCTTCAGGTCGGGCCGCGCCGCCCGCACGTACGCGGGTGCAGTGACGAGATGGTAGTCCTGGAACCAGACCGCGGCCTGGTCGCCCGCGGTCTCTTCCAGTACCGCGTCCGCGAAGCGGCGGTTCACCGCGTCGTAGCGCTGCCAGTACCGGTAGCGGGTGCGGGTCAGCGCGGGGCGCAGATGGCAGAGCGGCCAGAGAAACTGGTTGGCGTAGCCGTAATAGTAGTGGTCGAGGTCCTGCTCGTTCAGCCACAGGCGACGCAGGGTATAGCTCGGGTCCTCCGGCGGGACACGGACGCGTCCCTGCTCGTCGACGACCTCCGGGTCCGCTTCGCCGCTCCCCCAGGCGATCCACGTACCGCCGGAAGCCTGGAGCAGCGGATCCAGCGCCGCAACGAGCCCGCCGGCCGGGCGCCGCACGCCAATCTCGTGGGCACCGTCCTCGAAGACGTGCTCGTATGGCTCGCGATTGCTTACGACGACGAAGCGCTGATCCGGGAACGCCCGGCGCAGCGCGGGCCCGAGGTCGGCCGCTCCAAGCGTTCTCCGCCCCTCCCCCTCCACCGTGCTACAGCCGGATACGGCGCCGTCCCGCGTGGACGGCCGAGCGGACGTCGCCGCTCAGATCGTCAAAGCGATCCGTTGCCGAATCGACTGCGCCGGACATCGCCTTCATCAGGCGGCGCCGCGTCTTCTTGCCCGTGTTCGGTGCCGCCAGCAGTGCGACGGTCGCACCGATGACCGCGCCGATCATCATCCCTGCAATGAAGTTCAGGGCCCCGTTCTCGTCCTCGTAGTACATGCCGCGCTCCGTTTTTTCGCCAGGGCTGGAGAGGCACGTCAGCGCTGCAACGCTCGTGCCGGTTGCTGCATCATCTGTTCGATCGCCGCTGCATCGCGGGGCAGGCTTCCACTGAGCAGCTCGTGGCCGTCCGCGGTGACGAGCACGTCATCCTCGATGCGCACGCCCAGCTCCTCGTCCGGGATGTAGATCCCCGGCTCGATCGTCAGCACCATGCCGGGCGCGAGCGGGACGTCGTAGCTGCCGACGTCGTGCACGTCCATGCCGAGCCAGTGCGACAGGCCGTGGATGAAGTATGCGTCACATGTGACCGGCCGGCACAGGTCGCCGGAGTTCGCCCTCATGTGCTCGCGCGCGATGCGCGTCAGCGCCCCGATCGTCGTGCCCGGCCGGACCGCGTCGATCGCCGCCTGCTGCGTCGAGAGCACCAGGTCGTAGACGGCGCGCTGCCGGTCCGTAAACCGGCCGGAGACCGGGTAGGTGCGGGTGATGTCGGCGCTGTAGTACCCGTACTCGGCGCCGATGTCGATCACGATCAGGTCGCCATCCGCGGTCCGACGGCGGCTGCGGTCGTAGTGGAGGATCGTCGAGAACGGGCCGGACCCGACGATGCTCGGAAAGCCCACACGCTCGGCGCCCATGCTCCGGAACGTGTACTCGATGACCGCCTCCACCTCGTACTCCCACACCCCCGGCTCCAGCGCCGCTGCAGCCGCCCGGTGCGCCGCGCCCGTGATGCGGATCGCCTCGCGCAACCGCCTCAGCTCGTCGGCATCCTTGACCAGGCGCAGTGCGGCGATGTGCTCGCTCACACTGGCCACGCGCGTGCCCCCGGGCACGTCCAGGGTCTCGAGGATCGGTGCGCACTGCGGTCCACCCGTCGGGTCTCCGCCACATGCGGCGCGCCTGGCCATCGGCACGTCCACGTACAGCGCTTCGCGCCCGCTGCGCAGCCAGCCGGCGACATCCGCTTCGAACCGTCCGGCCGGCCGCACGTCCTGGACGCCGGTGATCCGCTGCGCCTCGGGTCCCGGTCCAAGGCGCGGTCCGGTCCACACTTCCGCCGCCGGGTCCCGCGCAGGGACGTAGAGCATGACCGAGTCCTCGCCCGTCGAGTGCGCGAGCAGCACGAGCGAGGCGCCCGGCGTTTCCAGTCCTGTCAGGTAGAAAAAGTCGTTGCTCTCCCGGTAGTCGCTGTCCTGCGGATACTCGCCCTCGATGCTGCGCGGTTCGGCCGCGTGTACGATCGCGATCCCTTCGCCGATACGATCGAGCAGGCGTGCCCTTCGCTGCTGCAGCAGGGAGGGCGGCACGGGACCGGCGGGACTCTCGGTCTGCGCCTGGACCGTCAGCGGCAGGAGAGCGAAGCAGCCGCCCAGCAACACCAGGCGGCGTAAAGAGGTCAGCATGTCGTTACTTCCTTGCCTGGTGCAGCCGCGGCTGCTTGCCGCTGCTGTCTTTGCAAGCATAGGTTTTTTGAAGCATTTGCGTCAACGGCACCCGCCGTTCTGGCAGGCGCGCGCATTACGGGGTGGCACCCGACGTGCAGATCCCGCCCGCAAGGTCGATGATTTCGACGCCCGGCCGCCCGAGCGCGTGCGACCGGCTTCACGCTCGAGACATCTGGTTCATGGTGAACGACGCACAGAGCGCCGCGACGGGGCCACGGGGCCGCATCCTCGTGGTGGACGACAACCCGGACAACATCGAGATCATCGCGACGCGCCTCCGTTTTCGCGGTTACGAGATGGAGGAGGCGACCGACGGCAGCCAGGCGCTCGAGCTGGTGCGCACGAATCCGCCGGACCTGATCCTGCTCGACGTCATGTTGCCGGACATCGACGGCTACGAAATTTCCCGGCAGATCAAGAACAGCGACGAGCTCCCGTTCATCCCGATCATCCTGGTCACGGCGCGCGATTCCACCCAGGACAAGGTCATGGGGCTGGACGCGGGCGCTGACGACTACCTGACCAAGCCGATCAATTTCCCGGAGCTGGAAGCGCGCGTCCGCTCCATGCTGCGCATCAAGCGGCTGCAGGACGAGCTGGAAGAGAAGAACCGGGAGCTGGAGCGGCTCAGCATCAGTGACGGCCTGACGGGGCTGTTCAACCACCGCAAGATCCACAGCCTGCTGCACGAGGAGTTCGACCGCGCACAGCGCACGGGCGAGAAGATCTCTGTTGCAATGCTGGACCTCGATCGTTTCAAGGCAGTAAACGACACGTACGGGCATCCGGCCGGCGACAAGGTACTGCAGGAGCTTGCCGAGATCCTGCGCGAGAACGCGCGCGAGATCGATCGCATCGGCCGCTACGGTGGCGAAGAGTTCATGGTCATCCTGCCGGAGACCGACATCGAGGACGCGACGGTGTTCGTCGAGCGCATCCGGCGCGAGGTCGCCCGTCGTCCCTTCGAGATCGGGACCGACGAGCCGCTGCGCATGACCGTCTCCGCCGGTGTCGCGACCTATCCGAATGAAGGGATCGACTCGCCGGAAACCCTCGTCAAGTTCGCGGACAACGCGCTGTACGCCGCGAAGTCCGGCGGCCGCGACCGCGTCGTCCGTTTCGACGAGATGGCCGAGGAAGTCGCCGCACCCGAACGCTGAAGACAAACCAGTCCAGGAGATACGAGCCGTGATGATCCAGCGGCCCGTCGATGCTGCCGTGGCGCAGCGAGTCGATGAGCTGCGTCGCATGCTGGTGGACGCGAACTACGAGTACTACGTGCTCGATGCGCCCACGCTCAGCGACGCTGAATACGACCGCCTGCTGCGCGAGCTGAAGCAGCTCGAGGACGAGCATCCCGAGCTGCTCACGCCGGATTCGCCGACGCAGCGCGTCGGTGCCGAGCCCGCCTCGCAGTTCGTCAAGGTCGAGCACCTCGCCCCGATGTACTCGCTCGACAACGCCTTTTCCGAGGACGAGCTGCGCGCGTGGGAAGACCGCAACGCGCGCATCGTGCGCGAGGTGCGCGACGTCGGGTACGTGTGCGAGCTGAAGATGGACGGCACGGCCGTGTCGCTGCGCTATGAGAACGGCGTCTTCACGCGGGGCGCCACGCGCGGCAATGGCCGGATCGGCGAGGACATCACGCGCAACCTGAAGACGATCCGCAGCATCCCGCTGCGGCTGCGCGGCGAGGGGCCCTTCCCCGCCATCATGGAAGTTCGCGGCGAGGTGTTCATCCCGTGGTCCGGCTTCCGCGAGATGAACGAGCGACGCGAGGCCGCGGGCGAGCCGCTCTTCGCGAATCCGCGCAATGCCGCCTCCGGTGCACTGCGCCAGCTCGACCCGCGCCTGACCGCCGAGCGGCCGCTCCGCTTCTTCGCGTTCCAGGTACAGATGGACCCGAACGGGCGCGACCGCCTGGCGATCCGCACGCAGACGGACGTGCTCGAGCAGCTGACGGCATGGGGGTTCCCGACGAATCCGCGCAACCACGTCGCAGGTGACATGGACGACGTGATCGCGTTCATCGCCACGGTCGACCAGCTGCGCGAGGAGCTGGACTACATGATCGATGGTGTCGTCGCAAAGGTGCGCGACATCGCGCTCTGGCCCGAGCTGGGCGTCATCGGCGAGCGCGATCCCCGCTGGTCGATCGCCTACAAGTTTCCGCCCGACATCGCCACCACCCGCCTGCTCTCGATCGAGATCAACGTGGGCCGTACCGGCTCGCTCAATCCGTACGCCCGACTGGAGCCGGTCGACATCGGCGGTGCGATGGTGAAGCTCGCGACACTGCACAACTTCGAGGACATCGCCCGCAAGGACCTGCGCGCCGGCGACACCGTACTGGTCAAGCGCGCAGGCGAGGTCATCCCGCAGGTCGTGGGGCCGGTGGCCCAGCATCGCACGGGCAGCGAGCAGCCCTTCGTGCCACCGACGGCGTGCCCGGCCTGCGGCACGCCCGTGGAGAGTCCGGAGGGCGAAGTGATGGTGTACTGCCCGAACGGCTCCTGCCCCGCGCGCATCTACTGGGGGCTGGTGCACTTCGTCTCGCAGGACGCAATGGACATCCGCGGACTCGGCGAGCGGACCGCCGACCAGCTCCTGCGCACGGGCCTGGTCCACGACTACGCCGATCTCTACCACCTTTCATCCGATCAGCTGCTCACGCTGGAGGGATTCGGCGAGATCTCCGCGCGCAACCTGCTCGCCTCGATCGAGGCGTCCAGGCAGCGTCCGCTGTCGAACCTGCTCTTCGCTCTGGGCATCCGCCATGTCGGGCAGCATGCCGCACAGGTGCTGGCCAAACGGTTCGTCACGATGGATGCGCTGGCCACCGCGACCGAGGAGGAGATCGCCGCGGTGCACGGGATCGGTGCGACCACGGCAGAGGCACTCGCCGCGTTCCTCGCCGAGCCGCGCAACCGGGAGCTGATCGCGCGGCTGCGTGAAGCGGGGCTGCGCATGGATGAGCCCGTCGAGCGCGCGGAAAGCACGTCACTCGCGGGAAAGACGTTCGTCGTGACCGGCACCCATCGCCTGAGCCGCAAGGAGATCACCGGCCTGATCGAGCGACATGGCGGCCGCGTGACCGGTAGCGTCTCCAAAGCGACGGACTACCTCGTCGCTGGAGAGAGCCCGGGCTCCAAGCTGGATCGCGCACAGGAGCTGGGCGTGGAGGTGATCGACGAGGACGGACTGCTGGCGCTGGCTGCGGGAGCGCCGGAAGCGGAATAGATTTCGTTCAACGGACGAAGGCGGGCCGGGGCCGTGGGCCCGGGCCGGGGCCAGGGAAGCTTCGGAACGCCGGGGCCGTGGGCCAGGGCTCTGAAGGCCCGGGCACGCGCGCCCGGGCGTCAGCACCGACCCCGGGCTCAGCCCCCGCTTCACGACTTCATGGAGATCGGATGAACCGGATCACCACGCGACCCCAGGAGCTCGCACTGCCCGTCGCCTCGCTGGCCGCCCTGCGCAACGCCCTGATCGATGCGGTCGGGGAGGACGATGCCGCGGCGGCACTGCGCGCGGCCGGCCACGCGGCAGGCGACGCCCTGCACACGACGCTCGTCGCGGGCGACGGTGATGCGGCGCCCGCGGAGCGCTTCTGGCAGCGGCTGACCCAGCTGTTCCAGTCCCGGGGCTGGGGCGTGCTGCGGCATGAAGATGCCCATGCCGGTGTCGGCGCGCTGAGCTCACCGGACTGGGTCGAGGCTGATGCATTCGCCGGAGCCATGCGGCCGAGCTGCTTCCTGACCACGGGTCTCCTCGCCAACCTGCTGGGCCGCATTGCGGGTCGGGAGGTGGCTGTGCTCGAGGTCGAGTGCCGTTCCCGCGGGGATGCGCGCTGCCGCTTCCTGTTCGGCAGCGCAGAGACGCTCGACGCCGTGTACAGCCACGTCGCGCGCGGCGAGAACGCCAGCGACTCCCTGACCGGCCTGCGCTGAGTGGCACGCATTCTCGCCGTCGATTACGGCGAGCGTCGCATCGGCGTCGCACTCAGTGATCCGCTGCGCATGATCGCAACGCCCCTGCCGACGCTGCTGCGAAAGCGCGGCAAGCGCCCACCCGTGCAGGCGATCCTCGACATCGTACAGGCCAACGGCGTCGACGCGCTGGTTGTGGGACTTCCGCTCACGCTCGAGGGTACGGAAAGCGAGTGGACCCTCGAGGTGCGCGCATTCGGCGAAACGCTCGCGCGGCGCAGCGGATTGCCCGTGACGTTCGTCGACGAACGGATGTCGTCCGTGGCGGCGGAACGCGCCGTGCGCGGTCTCGGCCTGCCGAAGCACGAGCGGGAACGCAAGGACCGCATCGATGCCGCAGCCGCCGTGCTCATCCTGCAGGCGCACCTGGATGCGTTGCGGCGGGATGCGCAGCGGAATACCGAAGCAAGGACCGACGAAACGCTGGATGATGAGATCAACTGACTATCGAACGCACTCGCGTACACTGCGCGACGCTGTGCACCCCCCGCGGGCCGGCATGCTGCCGGCGATTGGCGCGCTCCTGCTGCTGAGCGTCGGCTGTGCGGGCGAGGGGAGCGGCGACCCGGTGCGCGTGCACGTGCCCGTTGGTGCTCCCTTCTCCCAGGTCGCTGATTCGCTCGCGGCAAAGGACATCGTGCGCGCGGCCCCGCTGTTCGAGCTGTACGCACGTGCCACCGGTGACGCGGCCCGGGTGAAGCCCGGCACGTATGCGTTCCGTGAGGGCAGCGGCTGGAAGACCGTGCTGCATTCGCTGGTGACCGGCGACGTGCTGACGGATCGCCTCGTGATCCCGGAAGGCTGGAACCTCGCCGGCATCGCACAGCGCATTGCGGCCGTGACCGAGCTGGCGGAGGACAGTGTCATGTCGCTGCTCGCCGACAGTGCGGTGGCCAGCCGGCACGGCGTGCCCGGGCCCACGCTCGAAGGCTACCTCTATCCGGCAACGTACACGTTCCCGATCGGAGTTCCCCTCGACACCATCGTCGCACGCATGGTCGACAC
>DASTYK010000053.1:35000-55314 GCA_035764935.1 Longimicrobiales bacterium
CGGTCGCGGACGAGTCTTTAGCCTTGGAGGGTGGTCCCCCCAGCTTCAGTCAGGGCTCCTCGGTGCCCCCGACCTACTCGGGTACCCATGCCACACCCACCATCACGCTTCGCCTACAGGGCTCTCACCTGCTGCGGCGGGCCGTTCCAGGCCGCTTCGGCTCACGCATGTGTGGATGCGGGACTAACCCCGCATGGGCCCCACAACCCCGGCCCCTCGAAAGACGCCGGTTTGGGCTCTTCCCCGTTCGCTCGCCGCTACTTGGGGAATCTCGTTTGATTTCTCTTCCTGCAGGTACTTAGATGTTTCAGTTCCCTGCGTTGGCTCTCCCCAAAGGGAGTAACGGGTCATGACACCCGCTGGGTTGCCCCATTCGGACATCCGTGGATCACGGGATGCGTGCTCCTCCCCACGGCTTATCGCAGCTTGCCACGTCCTTCATCGCCTGTCCGCGCCTAGGCATCCTCCGTGCGCCCTTACTGCGCTTGACCAGTTCCGTCCAGTGACCCGGCCCCCACCCGCAGCCCCGCTCCGAAGAACAGACCCACAGCCAGAACCCGGACCACACACCAGAACCAGCCACACCACGTTCTATCTACCCTAGGTGCTTGCTTCCACTTCACCCGAATTGTCAAACAGCTGTCCGCCGCATTTGTGTCGCGGCGAGCAGAGAAAGATACTAAACGCGGCACCGGCGTCAAGTCCCCTGCCGCCCCTCGAAACCGGGAGGCAGCGGCGGCCTGGCGCCACCGCGCGGAGCGCATGCCGAACGCGTGCGTCGTGCAGACTGCGCAGGCCGGCAACAGCAGCACTGCCGGTGCGACGCGGAGCCATTTCGCACGCATGTTGAACAGCGGCAGCCCGGCCGGAACGATGACGAACGCGCCACGTGAACCTGGAGCCGCGGGTGGAGAAAGCGAACCGACAACGATGACGATTGCAGCACCGACAGCCCGCGTGAACCGGCGCGGCGCCGCTCGCTGGCGCGAGCGGCAGCACCCGTGGATCTACCGCAGCGACGTGATCGAGCCGCCGCGCGCGGAGGCCGGTCACGTGCTCGTCATCGACGAGCGCAATGCGCCGATCGGGATGGCGCTCTGGAGTCCGACCTCGACGATCTCGCTGCGCATGCTGACGCACCACGAGCGCGCAATCGACGAGGCCTTCTGGCATGAGCGGATCGGCGCCGCCGTCGCGTACCGGGAGGAACTCGCGCCGCGTGCCAACGCGTACCGTCTCGTGCATGGTGAGGGCGACGGGCTCCCGTCGCTGGTCGTGGATCGTTACGACGAGTGGCTCGTCGTGCAGCTGCTGTCTGCGGGCCTGGAGCGGCATCGCGATGCGATCGTGGCGGCGCTGCGCGAGCTGACGGGCGCCACGGGCATCCTCGCGCGCAACGACGTGCCGGTCCGCGACCATGAGCGGCTGCCGCGCTCGATCGAGCTGCTGCACGGCACCGTCCCCGAGGAGGTGGAGGTGCGTGAGAACGACGTCGCATACCTCGCCGCTCCCTGGACCGGCCAGAAGACGGGCGCCTTCCTGGACCAGCGCGAGAACCGCGCACGTGCCGGTGAGCTGGCGCGCGGCCGCGCACTCGACTGCTTCTCGTACCACGGCTCATTCGCCCTGCACGTCGCGACGAACGCAGACGAGGTCACAGCGGTCGACTCGTCGGTAGATGCACTGCAGCGTGCGCGCGAGAATGCGGTGCGCAACGGTTTCGCCATCGCGGAGGACAACGGGATCGAGTCGCCCGGCACGCGCGGCGGTCGCATGCGATTCGTCGAAGCCAACGTGTTCGACTTCCTGCGCACGCAGGAAGCTGCCCGCGAAGCGTACGACACCATTGTCCTGGACCCACCTGCCTTCGCGAAGCGAAAGGACGCCGTCGAGCGTGCGCTGCGTGGCTACAAGGAGATCAACCTCCGAGCGATGCGACTGCTCTCGCCCGGCGGGCGCCTGCTCACGTTCACCTGCTCGCACCACGTGAGCGAGCCAGCGTTCCGTTCAATGCTGGAGGCCGCCGCAGCCGACGCCGGCCGGCCCATGCGCTGGATCGAGGCGCGCGGTCAGGCTGCGGATCACCCGGTGATCGTGCAGGTACCGGAGAGTTCCTATCTGAAGGGGGCGGTGCTTCAGGCAGTGGACTAGCGACCCACGGTCACGGCGTCACGAAGGCGAGCTCAGCGCGACGGAGATGATCGAGCACTGGTTCACCCGCGATGCGAACAGGGAGTGAAGCACAGCACCGGCGCCGCCCTGGCCCCGGGCCCTGGCCCATTCCGTTCAGATTCCGCCGCGATCGAGCAATGCTCCGACTTCCTCGCGGCTGACGGCGTACTCTCCGAGCCGGCCGTGCCACTCGCCATGCCAGTCGGACCCGCCGGTCACGAGCAGTCCTGCCTGGCGCGCGACGCTCTCCATGCGCAGCGCATCGGATGCAGTGACGCGCGGACGGAAGCACTCCACGCCGTCCAGGCCCAGGGCGATGAGACGTGGCAGGTCGGGCTCGAAGCGGTCGGGACGCGGGTGTGCCCACACGGCGATGCCTCCCGCGTCGTGGATGAGCTCGATGGCGCCCTGCGGATCGAGCAGCTGCGCGGGCAGAAAGGCCGGCGCGTCGTTGCCGATGTAGCGGTCGAATGCTTCCGCGTGCGACTGCACGTACCCGCGCTGCATGAGTGCGCGCGCAAGGTGCGGTCGGCCCAGTGACTCGGCAGACACGCCCGCGACGGCGAGGACGTCGTCGTAGGCGATGCGGACCCCGATCTCGTCGAGGCGGCCGATCATCTGTCGCATGCGCTCGCGCCGCCAGGTGGCGGCGCGGCCGGAATACTCGACCAGTCGCGGATGGGTCGGATCGACGAAGTAGCCGAGAATGTGGACCTCGTTCGCATCCAGCGACGTGGACACCTCGATACCCGCAATGACGTGGACGCGCGTCGACTGCGCTGCGCGCGCGGCCGCTACGCCGCCCGTCGTGTCGTGGTCGGTGATCGCGATGATGTCCAACCCGCCCGCTTCGGCTGCGCGCACGAGCGCGCCCGGAGAGAGAGCGCCGTCCGACGCGGTGGAATGAAGGTGCAGATCGATGCGCACGGAGCGGGTTCCTGCTTCAGGGATGCGAACTGGACAGCCCGGAATATAGTTGCGGGCGCCACGGCACAGAATGCCGCGGCGCCCGCGTGATAACGGGAACCGGCTCAGTTGGAGCGGACGCGGCGCGGCATGCGGTAGACGATGCCGGCGCCGAAGGTGTTCGGATAGAAGTCGAACGTCGTGTCGAAGTCCGGGCCGAAGGCGAAGCTGTAGCCCGCCTTGACCGCCCAGGACTCGGACAGGTCGAGGTCCGCGCCGATGTCGATTGCGAAGCTGAAGTCGGTTTCCGTCTCCTCCTCATCGCCGATCTCGATGGCGACGAGGTCGAAGGCGACGCGCGGGTGCACGTACGGCTGGATCCGCATGGCACCCTGGCCGAGGTAGGTACCGATGCTGATCCCGAGCGGCACCCGGAGCGCTGTGATGTCATCGTCGAAGCCGGCGCCCAGGCCCAGGATCCAGCTCGCGTTGATCGGGTAGGTCCCACCGATCGGCAGGTCGCCGTAGAACTCCGCTCCCAGCAGGATGCTGCGGTTGTCCGACGGACCGCCGAACCCGCCCCGGACACCGAGGTTCAGGTTGCCTTCCTGCCTCCAGATCGCCTGCACACCGACATCGCCGAACTCCTCCTCCGGCACGGTGACGAACACGCCGATGTCCTCGCCGGGCCGCGGTGCAAAGAACGAGGGCGAGTCCCACGCCTGGCCCGCGACGGGTGCGGCGCTGACGCCGAGCAGAAGGAAGAAGGTGCTGACACTGTTGCGCATGTCTCGATTCTCCTTGGTTACGACGGGGCGCGCGCAGCCTACGCAAGAACACTGCCCGCCCCGGTGACAGACGGGGCCAGCACAAAGACGAGCGCCGGCGACTGGAGGTCACCGGCGCTCGAATGATCCAGCAGTCCTGTGATCAGGCCGTCGTCGAAGCGCTTTCGCTCAGCACGGTCACGACGTCGTCGGCCACCTGCATGAAGCCGCCCGAGACATGGAAGCGCTGGACGCTGCCACCCGTCTGCACGCGCAGCTCGCCGTCGCCGAGCAGGATCACGAGCGGGGCGTGACCGCGCAGGATGCCGATCTCGCCGTCCCATGCGGGGGCAACGACCATTTCGGCGTTGCCCTCGTACACGGTCCGCTCGGGACTGATGACCGAGACGGTCAGCTCGTTTGCCATGATCAGACGCTCGCCGCCATGGACTTCGCATTCTCGATCACGTCCTCGATGCCGCCGACCATGTAGAACGCCTGCTCGGGCAGGTGGTCGAACTCACCGGACACGACACGCTCGAACGACTCGATCGTGTCGGACAGCTTGACGTACTTGCCCTCGCGGCCGGTGAACTGCGATGCCACGAAGAACGGCTGCGAGAGGAAACGCTGGATGCGGCGTGCGCGGCCGACCAGGATCTTGTCGTCCTCCGACAGTTCGTCCATGCCGAGAATCGCGATGATGTCCTGCAGCTCCTTGTAGCGCTGCAGGATCCGCTGCACCTCGGTCGCGACCTTGTAGTGACGCTCGCCGATGTACTGCGGGTCCAGGATGCGCGACGTCGAGTCGAGCGGGTCCACGGCCGGGTAGATGCCGATCTCGGTCAGTGCGCGCGTGAGCACCGTCGTCGCGTCCAGGTGCGCGAACGCCGTAGCCGGCGCCGGGTCGGTCAGGTCGTCGGCCGGCACGTAGATCGCCTGCACCGACGTGATCGAGCCGTCGCGCGTCGAGGTGATCCGCTCCTGCAGCCCGCCCATCTCCGTGCCGAGCGTCGGCTGGTAGCCCACGGCCGACGGCATGCGGCCGAGCAGCGCCGACACCTCCGAGCCCGCCTGCGTGAAGCGGAAGATGTTGTCGATGAAGAGCAGCACGTCCTGCTTCTCGACGTCGCGGAAGTACTCGGCGATCGTGAGGCCGGACAGGCCGACGCGCTGGCGCGCACCCGGCGGCTCGTTCATCTGGCCGTAGACCAGCGCCACGTTCGGCAGAACGCCCGACTCGCTCATCTCGAGGAACAGGTCGTTCCCCTCGCGCGTCCGCTCGCCGACGCCGCAGAACACCGAGCGGCCGCCGTGCTGCATCGCGATGTTGTTGATGAGCTCCATGATGACGACGGTCTTGCCGACGCCCGCGCCGCCGAACAGTCCCGTCTTGCCGCCCTTCACGTACGGCGCGATCAGGTCGATGACCTTGATGCCCGTCTCGAAGATCTCCGTCTTCGGCTCGAGCTCCGTGAACTTCGGCGCCTCACGGTGGATCGGCCAGCGCTCGGCAGTCGCCGGGATCGGCTCACCGTCGTCCACCGGGTTGCCGAGCACGTTCAGGATCCGGCCCAGCGGCGCCTCGCCCACCGGCACCGAGATCGCCGAGCCCGTGTCGCGCACCTCCATGCCACGACGCACACCGTCCGTCGACGACATTGCGACCGCGCGCACCTGGTTGCGCCCGATGTGCTGCTGCACCTCGGCCACCAGGTGAACCGCCAGCCCGCCGTTCTCGCCCGGCGCGTCGATCTCGAGCGCGTTGTAGATCTCCGGCAGCTTCTCGTCGAACTCGACGTCGACCACGGGGCCGATGACCTGTACGACGCGGCCAGTTGCGTTTGCCATTGCTTTCTCTATCTCCACGTTTGCGGCGGTTCGGTTGTCGCCGCGCTCTCACATTTTTCCTGCTGCGGGCCGGGGCCCGGGGCCCGGGGCCTGGGCCCGGGGGGTCCCGCTGTGTTCTTCGCCTGCGTGCTACAGGCCGGTCCGCCTTACAACCCGGGCGGGATGCGCGTAACCCGCCGTATACCCGTCTGTAATCCCGGCCCCGGCCCCGGCCCAGGGCCCCGGGCCCGCCGTTCGATTCCGATCTACTCCAGCGCCGCCGCCCCGCCCACGATCTCCGCGATCTCCTGCGTGATCTGCGCCTGGCGCGCGCGGTTGTACGTCCGCGACAGCCGGTCCAGCATGTCGCCCGCGTTGTCCGTCGCGTTCTTCATGGCCGTCCGGCGTGCGCCGTGCTCCGCGGCCGCGGTCTCGACCAGTGCGCGGTACATGCTGTTGCGCACGTAGAGCGGCAGCAGCCGGCCGAGGATCTCGTCGGCCGAAGGCGACAGCTCGTAGTTGAGCACGCGCCCGCCGGCGACTTCCTCCCCGTCCTTCGATGACGCCTGCACCGGCAGCAGCTTCATCGTGGCCGGTGGCGTGGAGAGCGCCGAGCGGAATTGCGCATACACGACGTACACCTCGTCCAGCTCACCGCGTTCGAAGCGCTCGCGCAGCGGCTCGATCACTTCACCGGCATCGTCGGACGTAGGGCTGTCGCCGATGTCGCTCAGGTCGCGCGCGATCTCCTGGCGCTTGAAGCGGAAGAAGGCAGCGCCCTTCTTGCCGACGGTGTGCAGCTCGGTCTCGACACCGCTCCGGCGCAGCCGGTCCATCAGGCCGCGCGCTTCCTTGATCAGGTTCGCGTTGAACGCACCGGCCAGGCCGCGGTTCGACGTGATCAGCACGACGGCCGCGCGCCGCACCGTTTCGGGCTGGCGCAGCAGCGGGTAGCGCTCCTTCAATTCCGGATCGACCAGCCGGCCGATCACGCCGGCGAGTCGCTCGGCGTAGGGGCGCGCGGCGTGCACGCGGTCGGTGGCGCGCTTCAGCTTGGACGTGGACACCATCTCCATCGTCCGCGTGATCTGGCGCGTCTTGCCGACCGAGCGGATCCGGCGCTTCAGCTCGCGGGTCTGCGACACGACTCGGGCTCCTTACGCGACCGGTGCGGCCGCAGTCGACATGTCGGTGTTCGCACGCTCTGCCGGCGCGCGCTCACTGCGCGGCTGCGGCGCCGCCTGCTGCGCGCCGAACTGCTGCTTGAACGCGCCCACGGCGTCCGTGAGCTGCCGCAGCACGTCGTCGTCCACCTTCTTCGTGTCCGTGATCGTCTGCAGGATCTGCGGGCGCTGCGTGCGCAGGAACTCCATGAACTCGCGCTCGAACGCGCGCACGCGCTCGACCGGCACGTCATCGAGGTGGCCGTTGGTGGCCGCCCAGATGATCGCGACCTGCTCCGCCATCGGCAGCGGCTGGTACTGCGGCTGCTTCAGGATCTCGACCAGGCGCTGACCGCGCGAAAGCTGCTTCTGCGTCGCGGGGTCGAGGTCCGAGCCGAACTGCGCGAACGCCTCGACGTCGCGGAACTGCGCGAGCTCGAGGCGCAGCTTGCCGGCAACCGAGCGCATCGCCTTGGTCTGCGCAGCGCCACCGACGCGCGAGACCGAGATACCGGCGTTCACCGCCGGCCGCACGCCCGAGTAGAACAGGTCGCTCTCGAGGAAGATCTGCCCGTCCGTGATCGAGATCACGTTGGTCGGAATGTACGCCGACACGTCGCCGGCCTGCGTCTCGATGATCGGCAGCGCGGTCAGCGAGCCGCCGCCGTTCTCCTCCGACAGCTTGGCCGCGCGCTCGAGCAGGCGCGAGTGCAGATAGAAGACGTCGCCCGGGTACGCCTCGCGGCCGGGCGGACGACGCAGCACCAGCGAGATCTGGCGGTACGCCGTCGCCTGCTTCGACAGGTCGTCGTAGATCACCAGCGTGTGCTTGCCCTGCCACATGAAATGCTCGGCAATCGCTGTCGCCGCGTAGGGCGCGATGTACTGCATCGGCGCCGGGTCGGACGCGTTCGCCGCGACGACGATCGTGTAGTCCATCGCGCCCGCGTCGCGCAGCGCCTCGACGACGCTCGCCACCTTGCCCGCGCGCTGACCGATCGCGCAGTACACGCAGATGACGTCGCCGCCCTTCTGGTTGATGATCGTGTCGAGCGCGACTGCCGTCTTGCCGGTGCCGCGGTCGCCGATGATCAGCTCGCGCTGGCCGCGGCCGATCGGGATCATCGAGTCGATCGCCTTGATGCCCGTCTGCAGCGGCTCCTTCACCGGCTGCCGTGCGACGATACCCGGCGCGACGATGTCGATGTAGCGGCGGTCCTCGGCCGGGATCTCGCCACGGCCATCGATCGGGTTGCCGAGCGAATCAACCACGCGGCCGAGGTAGCCCGCACCGACCGGCAAGTCGAGCACGCGGCCCGTGCGGCGTACGACGTCACCCTCGTGCAGCGACGTCCAGTCACCCATGACGACCGCGCCGATGTTGTCCTCTTCCAGGTTGAGCGCGAGGGCCGTCACCGCGTCGCCGGTCTCCGACGACGTGATCTCGAGCATCTCGCTCGCCATCGCGTTCGTCAGACCGTAGATGCGGGCGACGCCGTCCTTCACCTCCAGGACCTCGCCCACTTCCTCGACCTGCAGGTCCTCCTCGTAGCGCTCGATCTCGCGCAGGAGGACGTCCTTGATTTCACTCGCGCGCAGGTGCGCCTCGTTGCTCGCCATGGTTCCGTCGTTCTGGCCGCACCCGGCGGTGCGGCGTGATCTCTATTGTACTGGCGCCCGGCTCCCGCTCAGGCGCTCGCCACCGTCTTGGTCTGCAGCAGCCGGCCACGCAGCGCGTTCAGGCGCCGGCGCAGCGAGCCGTCGATCACACGATCCTTGTAGCGCACCACGATGCCGCCCAGGATGTCCTCGTTCACGCGCACGTGCGGAATGACCTTCGACTCCAGCGCGCGTGAGAGCTGATCCGCGATCTCGCGCAGCTCCGCGGCATCCGGCTGGCGCGCCAGCGTCACGTCCACGTTCAGGCGGCCCAGCTTCTCGTCCAGCAGCAGGCGGTACTCGCGCGCGATCGCCTGCAGCAGCCGCTGGCGCCGCTTGTCGATCACGACCTGGACGAAGTTCATCAGCAGCGGATCGATCCGACTGCCGAGCGCGTCGCGCAGCGCCTGCTTCTTGACCGTCGCCTCGATCTTGGGCGTCTGCAGGAAGAGCCCGACGCGGCGGTCCGACTCGAGCAGCGCATCCACGGTCTGCAGCCCCGAGGCGAACGCCTCGTGCCGGCCATGCTTCTCGCCCAGCGCGAACAGCGCCTCGGCATAGCTGCGCGCGATCGTCGTGTCCCGCACTTACGCCACTCCCGCCGTGTCCCGCGAGCCGATGCCCTGCAGGTACTCGTTCACGATGCGACGGTCCGTCTCCGCATCGACACGGGTGCCGACCAGCTTCGCCGCCGCCGCGATCGCCAGCTCCACCGCCTCGCGGCGGACGTCCTCGACCGCACGCTCACGCTCGCGCTGGATCTCCGCCTTGGCGCGCTCGACCAGCTCCTGCTGCTCCTGCCGCGCCTTGTCCAGCAGCTCCTGGCGCACGCGCTCCGCTGCCTGCTTGCCCTCGGCGATCACCTGCTGCGCCTCCGTGCGGGCCTGCGCCAGCTGCTCGCGCTGCTGCGCCAGCAGCTGCTCCGCCTCCTCACGCTGCGTACGCGCATCGTCCAGCTGCTTCTGGATCCGCTCCTCGCGCGCCGCCGCATACCCGAGAATCGGCGGGAACGCGAACTTCAGCAGCACGCCCAGCAGCAGCAGGAAGATCACCAGCGTCCAGAATGACACGTTCTGTGTCAGATTGAACACGTTCGGCGCTTCGCCTTCTGCCGCCGCAATCAGAAAAAGGTACATGCCCTCTCCTCGCCGGCTGCGACCGCGGCACCCGCCGCGGCCGCCACCGTCGTGTTCGTCAGATCAGGAACGCGATGACCAGTGCGAACAGCGCGGCACCCTCGATCAGTGCCGCCAGAATGATCGCCGCCGTCTGGATGTTGCCCGCGATCTCCGGCTGACGCGCCATGCTCTCCGTCATCGCACCGCCGATGCGGCCGATGCCGATCGCCGCGCCCACCACCGTCAGGCCCGCACCCAGCGCCTTGCCGAGGTTGCTCCAGCCGATCGCCGAAGCCTCGTTGGCGGCGTTCGCCACATCCTGCAGAAGTGCCAGCATCTGTCTGTCTCCACTCACATGCGGGGTGTCTCGATCATTTCACTCCATCGGTCGCGCGCTGCGGCCCCGTCCGCCACGCCCTCCCGTCACCGCTTCCCGGTCCCGCAGGACCCGCGGCTCTCGCCGGACACCCGCCCGGCTACGTTACGACGACCGCCCGTGGAGTGCGGAGGGTCGAAGGCGCACCGCGTGGGGGTGCGCTCCCTGTTTTTGAACTGCGGGCCGGGGCCCGGGGCCCGGGGCCCTGGGCCGGGGCGCAACAGCCGGGCGCCCTCCGCCCATCACCCGCCGTTCAACCCGACATGTCCATCACCCACCACCCGTCACCCACGGCCCGTCGCCCGCTGTTACCACAGGGGCCGAGCCCAGGGCCCAGGCCCCCGGGCCCGCCTTCGCCGTTCAGTGCGCGTGCCGGATCAACCCGATGAATACCGCCGTCAGCATCGCAAAGATGTACGCCTGCAGCAGTGCGACGAACACCTCGAGGATCATGATCGCGACCGCCATCAGGATCGGCGCCGGCGCGACGAACAGCGCGTTCGCCATGCCCGCCAGCACGAGCAGCCCCGTGAGCGCGAGCACCACCGCGTGGCCCGCCGTCATGTTCGCGTACAGACGGATCGCCAGTGCGAACGGCTTGGTCAGCTTACCCAGGAACTCGACCGGCGTCATGATGATCAGCATGATCGGCACGAGCGGCTTCGGCAGGCCGTGCGGCACGTAGAAGATCGTGCTCATGTAGCCCTTGAAGCCCAGCGCCTTCATGCCCGCGACCTCGACCACGATGAACGTCATCACCGCCAGCGTCGCCGTGACCGAGATGTTGCCGGTCGGGCTCGCGCCCCAGGGCAGCAGGCCGAGCAGGTTGCAGAACAGGATGAAGAAGAACACCGTGATCACGTACGGCACGTAGCGCTCGCCGCCGTGGCCGATGTTCTTCAGCGCTACCTCGTCGCGCAGGTAGAGCACGAACGCCTCCACGACGTTGGCCGCGCCCTTCGGGCCGCGCTCCGCGCCCGCACGATGCTCGCGCGCCGCATCCCGGCCCGCCAGGATCAGCAGCACGGCCACCAGCAC
The DNA here is from genome assembly GCA_035764935.1 of Longimicrobiales bacterium. Classification (NCBI taxonomy): domain Bacteria; kingdom Pseudomonadati; phylum Gemmatimonadota; class Longimicrobiia; order Longimicrobiales; species Longimicrobiales bacterium. The sequence continues at coordinate 46,030 of DASTYK010000053.1, forward strand.
CGCCGCGATCATCATGAACAGCACGTGCTTGGTGATCGAGAAGTCCAGCGAGATCGGCCCGATCTGCACGGGCGCGAACTGCGGCAGATGAACCACACCGAACGGCGTTTCCCACGTGTTGGAATCCGCCAGGTGGTGGAGAATCATCTCCTTGATGTCGAACTCGCCGCCCTCGGACGCGGCGGCCAGCAACGGCATGAACTTGCCCATCATGACAGGGTCAGCTTCCGGCGCAGGAAGACAGGTTCGAGCAGAAGCAGAAGGAATACGAATCCGACCAGGCTGACCAGCGCCGCCGCCTGCGGCAGCGCATCCGTCCGGCTCAGCCACACCGCCATCACGCCCACCGCCCCGAAGCGCAGCAGCATGCCCCCCAGCCAGCCGACCAGGAACAGCGTGCCCCGGTCGCGCAATGCGACCAGCGCGCCGAACGCAGCCAGCTGCACGAGCAGTGCGACACCCGCACCGACCCAGACGGCCTCCGACGGCGCATCGACCAGCCACGCCGTCAGTGCAGCCGCCAGCGCCGTTACGCCAAGCGCCGTCAGCGCGTATGCGCCCCAGGCCCGCATCACTGCCCCGCTCCGGGCTCCTCGTCCTGCTGCTCCGCGCGGCGCTTGCGCGCCTGCTCGGGCATCGTCACGAGATGGTGGTACATGTAATAGAATCCCGCTGCCGCACCGATTGCGGCCCCCAGCAGCGTGAATATCGGCTCCGTATCCCAGCGGCCATCCGCCAGGGTCCCCAGCCAGAGGAAGAGCGCTGTCGACAGCGCCCACGTCATGCCTACGCCCAGATACCGGCTCGCTTCCGCCGCCTGGCTCGGCTTTTCCCGTGTCGGTCGCGTCACTCTCGCGCCTCCGGCCGGTCACAAACAGCGCGGAAGGATACCCGCTTGTGAAAAATTTCGCAAGCGACTCCCATTGACCCCCTCCGGTGCGGTCTCTATGTTGCATCGCCTGCACCCGGAACGGGGATTCCAGAGGGCGCTGGCGCGCCGCCGCGGCGGCCGCGCGGCGCCTTTTTCTGCGACTGGAGGCCATGTGCGCGGACGCGCGGTTGCGGTGATGCTTGCTTTGCTGTGCGGGTGTGCGCCGGCGGCGCCGCCTGCGGCGGACGTTCCCTCCCAGTCGATGATTCCGTCCCTGAACGTGAGCGTGGAGGGCGACTCGGTGCACATGGTGCTGCACGTCATGAGCGCGCTCGACACTCCGCTGGTCCTGGACTTCCCCTCCTCACAGCGTGCGGACTTCTGGGTGCGCGATTCTGCCGGGGAGACGGTGTGGATGTGGTCGGCGGCGCGGTCGTTTGCGCAGGTGACCGGAAGCGAGACGCTGGAGGCGGGCGGCGAGCGGTCGTACGAGGGGGCATGGTCGCCGGCGGCGCCGGGGCAGTACGAGGCGGTGGCCCGGCTGGTGAGCACGAGTCATCCGGTGCAGATCGCGGTTCCCTTCGAGGTTCGCTAGCCGCGCGGGGGTGGAGGCAGACATGGAAGCGACGGTGGCGCGCGATTTCGGAGACCAGGACGTCGAGCTGCTGGATGAGCTCGCGGCAGCCCGGAGCACGCTGGAGGCGGAGATCGGCCGGCGAGTGATCGGACAGCATGCGATCGTCGAGGGCCTGCTGATCGCGCTGCTGGCCGATGGCCACGCCCTGCTCGTGGGGGTGCCGGGCCTGGCCAAGACGCTGCTGGTGTCGACGCTGGCGAGTGCGCTGGACCTGAAGTTCAGCCGGATCCAGTTCACGCCCGACCTGATGCCCTCGGACATCACCGGTACGGAGGTCCTGGAGGAGGACCGCGCGACGGGCAAGCGGATGTTCCGTTTCGTGCGGGGTCCGATCTTCGCCAACGTGGTGCTGGCGGACGAGATCAACCGTACGCCGCCCAAGACGCAGGCGGCGCTGCTGCAGGCGATGCAGGAGCGTGCGGTCACGGCGGCGGGCGAGACGATGACGCTGGACCGTCCGTTCTTCGTGCTGGCGACGCAGAACCCGATCGAGCAGGAGGGTACCTATCCTCTGCCGGAGGCGCAGCTCGACCGGTTCATGCTGGAGCTGCGTATCGGCTATCCGTCACGCGAAGAGGAAGAGCGTGTCGCGATGGAGACGACGGGCGCATCCTTCAGCGAGGTGCGGCCCGTGCTGGGCGCGGAGTCGCTGCTCGCGATGCAGCAGCTCGTCCGTCGCGTACCGGCGGCGCCCTCGCTGGTGAAGTACGCGGTCGCGCTCGCGCGGGCGACGCGGCCGGACGACGAGCAGGCGCCGGAGCTGATCCGGCGGTACGTGAGCTGGGGCGCCGGTCCGCGCGCGTCCCAGTACCTGGTGCTGGGCGCGAAGGCGCGTGCAGCGCTGGAGGGACGTGGTGTCCCGAACTTCGATGATGTGCGCGCGGTCGCGCCGTCGGTGCTGCGGCATCGCGTCGTGACCGGATTCCAGGCGGAAGCGGACGGTCGTTCGCCGGGCGACATCGTCGAAGAGCTCCTCCAACTCAGTCGGAAATGGACATAAGCCGAAGTAGCGGCGATCGACCTCGACAGGCGGGGCGGGCACGATGGCAGGACTGATCATCGGCCTCGGCCTCGCGCTCCTGTTCTCCGGGCTGCTCAGTGCGGCCGAGCTGGCAATCTTCTCACTGCCGGAAGCACGCGTTCGTGCCCTCGCCGACCAGGGTGCACGGGGCGCCGCCGCGCTCGCGCAGCTCCGCGCGCGTCCTGACCGCGTGCTCGTGCTGCTGCGACTGGGCGACGCACTCGCCGACGTCGCGGCGGGTGCGCTCACGACGCTGATCGTTTATGGCACACTCGACGTCGGCTACGTCGCCCTCGCGGTCGGCGGCGCTGCCTTCGCCGTGCTGTACTTCGGTGAGCTGCTGCCGATCGGATTTGCGGTGAACCACGGCGCCCGCCTCGCACTCGCCATTGCGACGCCGCTGCGGTTCGTGTCGCGGGTGCTCGGCCCCGTACTCGGCGTGTTCGCCTTCCTGGCCAACCTGCGTGCCGACCGGCGCGAGCGCGGCACATCACTCGTGACCGAGTCCGAGATCCGGCAGTTGACGGCGCTCGGCCAGTCGGAGGGCGCGATCACTGCGCACGAGCGCGAACTGGTCGAGCGTGCGTTCCGGATGGACGAGACAAGGGCGTGGGACATCATGACGCCGCGCGTCGACATCTTCGCGTGGGACGGGTCACTGCGACTGAGCGACATCGCGGCGGAGCTCGGCATCACGCGCTACTCGCGCGTTCCCGTCTATGACGACACGATCGACAACGTGGTCGGCGTGCTGCACGTGCGCGACGCGTACCAGGCGCTGCTCGGCGGGCAACGCGACGTGTCGCTCCGGACACTGGCACGCGAGCCGCTCGTCGTGCCTGGCTCGCTGCCGCTCACGCGGCTGCTGCGCGAGTTCCAGAGCCGCCGCATCCACATCGCGATCGTGGTCGACGAGTACGGCGGCACGGACGGGCTCGTGACGCTCGAGGACGTGATCGAGGAGCTGGTCGGCGAGATCAACGACGAACTCGACGTCGCCGAGGAATCGATCATTCGCGTGTCCAGGACCGAGGTCGTCGCGATGGGCGACGCCGACCTGCGCGAGATCAACCACTACTTCAACAGTGCACTGCCGCAGCTCGAGCACCGCTCCCTGAACGGCTACCTGCTCGATGCGCTCGGCCGCGTCCCGGAGCCCGGCGAAAAGCTGGAGCGCGACGGCGTGCTCATCGAAGTGCTCGAAGCGACGGAGACACAGGTGCTGCGTGCGCGACTTCGGCGGGCGGGCGCCGGTGAGTCCGCCGTGCGCACGCCGGTCGCCAGCGCGTCCGCCACGGGCGACGCGGAACGCTCCGCATGAGCGGCAGGATCATCACCTTCAACGGGCGCACCCCACGCGTGCATCCAAGCGCGTTCGTTGCGCCGACCGCGACGCTGATCGGGGATGTCGAGATCGGACCGGAATCCAGTGTCTGGTTCGGCGCGGTGCTGCGCGGCGATCACCCGCAGAACGGCATACGCGTCGGGGCGCGGACCAGCATCCAGGACAACTGTGTGCTGCACGTCAGCGCGCGCGGGCCGACGATCGTCGGCGACGATGTGACCGTCGGCCATGGCGCCGTCTTCGAGAGCTGCACGATCGAGGACGGCGCTCTGATCGGCATGAACGCGGTGATCCTGCACGAGGCGCACATCGGCGCCGGCGCGCTCGTCGCCGCACTCAGCGTCGTGCCGACGGGGCTGCAGGTCCCGCCTGCCACGCTGGTCGCCGGTTCACCCGCGCGCGTGCGCAAGACGCTGCAGGGAGAGTCGGCCGCGTGGGTAAAGGACAGCGCGGCGCATTACGTCGAGCTCTCGCGCGAATACCTCGCCCAGGACATCGGCGGGGACGGTGACACTCATGCCTGAGCGCCGCCCGGACGTGATCGTGGTCGGCGCCGGTGTGGCGGGCTGCGGCATCGCGTGGCGGCTGGCGCAGCGCGGGCTGCGCGTGCTCATCCTCGAGCGCGATGAGCCCGGCCGCGGCGCGAGCTGGGCGGCCGCGGGCATGCTGACTCCCGTGGGTGAAACGAGCCACGACGATGCGTTCGCTGCGCTCGGCGAGGAGGCGCTGCGAAGATGGGAAAGCTTCGCGCAGGAGCTGACCGCGATCGGGGCGGGCACCGTAGGGCTGCGGCGCAGCGGGCGCATGCAGATCGCGACCAACGCCGCGGCCGCGGAACGGCTCCGCCGGCTCGCCTCGAGTCCTGCCGGCAAGCGCGCCCAGGCGGTCTGGCTGGACCCGGCTGCCGCCCGCTCGCTGGAGCCCGCACTCACGTCCGACATCGTGGGTGCCGTGATCTTCCCGGGCGACGCATCTGCGGATCCGCGCGCACTCGCACAGACGCTTGCGCACGCTGCGGTCGACGCGGGCGCGTTTCTCCGCAAGGCGGAAGTGAAGTCGGTCCGTCGCGATGCGGAAGGCGCCTGCGGCGTCCAGCTGCGCGACGGCAGCGTCGTTTCGGCGCGCTGCATCGTCCTCGCCGCCGGTGCATGGGCGTCGCAGGTGGACGGGCTGCCGACTCCCCTTCCCGTCCGGCCCATCCGCGGTGAGATGTTCGCCGTGCGCGTGACTGGCTTCGAAATCCAGCACATCGTCTGGGGCGAAGGATGCTACGTGGTGCCGCGCTCGGACGGGCGGGTGCTGGTGGGCGCAACCGTCGACGACGTCGGCTTTGCACCCGGCCCGACGCCGGCCGGGCTCGCGGCGCTGTCGCATGCCGCCGAGCGGATCCTGCCGAAGCTGTCCACGCAGCAGGTCCTCGAAGCCTGGGCCGGCTATCGGCCCGGCACGCCGGACGCACTGCCGATCCTCGGTCCCGACGAACGGCTGCCCGGCCTGTTCCACGCCTCGGGCCTGTACCGCAACGGCATCCTGCTCGCGCCGCTGGTCGCCGACGAGATCGCCGCTGCAGTGACCCGGCAGGATGCGGCGTTCGACCTGTCGCCCTTCCGCCCGACCAGGGCGGCTCTCGCATGAGCGACGCCGACCCCGACTTCGAGGTGCCGGACCTCTACCCGCACGTCATGAACCGGGCGGACTACGACCCGGAATTCGATCCCGACGCGCCGATCGTGTGCGAGCGCTGCGGCGCTGTCATGCACTACACGGGAAGCTGCAAGATCGTCTGTGACAACTGCGGTTACATGCGCGACTGCAGCGATCCCTGAGGCGCGGGCGCACCGCGCCGCGGGACTCGCGCGTCGCAGCAGAGGTACGCCTTGCTCAGGCCCTGATCCATTCGATGTACCAGCCAATGATCGCGTCGCCGAACACGTAGGTGACCGCAGCGCCCATCGCGAGAAACACACCGAGCGGCAGGTACGTGTTCATGGCGCTCAACCGCCCGCGCACCCACGTGTACGGCACGCCGATCAGCAGTCCGAACAGCGACCCCAGGAAGACCGTGAGCAGCGCACCGCTGATTCCCGTGAAAGCGCCGATCATGGCCATCATGTGGATGTCGCCGACACCCAGGGCGGGCTTACCGAGCGCCTTTTCCGCCCCGAGCTTGACTCCCCAGAGCAGCAGGTAGCCGGTCAGCGCCCCGAGCAGGGCGCGCAGGAACGGGAAGTCGCCGGGCAGGGCGGCGATCAGGAGGCCGATCGCCGTGCCGCCGAGGGAGAACTGGTCGGGAATGACCATCTCGCGCGCATCGGTCATCGCAATGCCGAGCAGCAGCGTGAGAAACAGCGCGGCCCGCAGTGCTTCCAGCGTTGGCCCGTGCGCTGCCGCGGAGCCGATCCAGATCAGCGCGGTCGCCACCTCGATGATCGGATACTGCACCGAAATGCCGGTGCCGCAGTGGCGACACCGTCCGCGCAGCGCGATCCAGCTCAGGATCGGGATGTTGTCGTACCACGCGATCGGGCGCTCGCACCCCGGGCAGCGTGAGCGCGGCCGGATCACCGACAGCTCCGCCGGCCAGCGATAGATGCACACGTTCAGAAAGGAGCCGACTGCGGCACCGATCACGCCGGCGTAAATGAGTAACAGCGTCGTCATGAGCCCTGTCGGGTGAATGCGTACAGCAGGATGCCGGCGGCTACGGCAACGTTCAGCGATTCGGCCCGCCCCGGCATCCGGATGGCCACGATCTCATCCGCGAACGCCCGCGCCTCGTCGGACAGCCCAGCGCCCTCGTTGCCGACGACGATGGCAGCACGCGCTGCGGGCGCGATCCGCTCGATGTCCTCTCCGCCTGCGTCCGCCGCGTACGCACGGACCTCACGCGCAGCGAGCCAGTCGCGCACAGCGCCGGCGGGTGCGTAGACCACCGGTACCCGGAACAGCGAGCCAGCCGCGGAACGTACCACCTTGGGGTTCCAGCAATCCACGGTGCCCGGCAGCGCGATCACGCCCGCCGCGCCGAACGCGTCGCCGGCGCGGATCAGTGTGCCGAGATTGCCGGGGTCCTGCACGGCGTCGAGCACGAGGACCACCGCGCGCGCGCCGGGCTCAGCGTCGCCTGATCGGAACGCGACGTCCTGGAGCGTGCGCTGCGGGATGCGCGCGACCGCCAGCACGCCCTGCGGCGTGTCCGTCCCGGACAGCGACCGCAGCTCGGCGTCGGTGGCCTGCACCACCCGCGTCGATCGGGCCGCGCGCTGGAGCAGGGCGTGCCCACGCGGGGTGTCCTCGAGCGAGGGCGCCGCAACGACCTCGTGAAGCGCCAGCCCCGAATGGACCAGCTCCTCGACGACGCGCACGCCTTCCGCGACGAAAAGCCCTTCCCGCTCACGGTTTTTCCGCGTCTGCAGCCCGCGGATGCGGCGCGCCTCGGCCTGGCTCAGCGACGACATGCGGTCGGTACGCCTCTTGCCCCTGCAAACCGTGACGCCACACTGGTTTCCAAGGAGCTCGAGACATGAAGATGCGAATGTTCCGGGGCGTCCGTCATGCGGCCGTGCTCGGCCTTGTCGCCGGTTCCACGACGCTCGCCGCATGCGGCACCATCTCGACGCAGCAGGAGCAGCAGCTCGGGGCCGATTACGCCTCGCAGATCAATGCGCAGCTGCCGATCGTCGACGACGCGCAGCTCAACTCGTACATCAACAACCTGGGCCGGCAGATCGCGGCAGCGGGTGACCGCCGGATTCCCTACCGGTTCTACATCGTCAACGCGGAGCAGGTAAACGCCTTCGCGGTGCCCGGCGGCTACGTGTACGTCAATCGCGGCCTGGTCGAAGCGACCGACAACATGAGCGAGCTGGCCGGCGTGCTCGCGCATGAGATCGGCCACGTGGAGGAGCGCCACAGCGTCGAGCAGATGAGCCGTGTCCAGAACGCCAACCTCGGCCTGAACCTCGCCTACATCCTGCTGGGCCGCGCGCCGAGCGGGCTGGAGCAGGCGGCAATCGGCGTCGGCGGCAACCTCGTGTTCGCACGCTACAGCCGGGGTGCCGAGGACGAGGCCGACGAGGTCGCGATCCCGCTGCTCATGGGGGCGGGCATCAACCCGCGCGGGCTGCTGACGTTCTTCGACGAGCTGCTCGAGCAGCAGCGACGCTCGCCGAGCAGTGTCGAGACATGGTTCTCCACGCACCCGACCACGCAGGACCGTATCGCGAACACGCGGGCGCGGATCGATCGCATTCCAGCGTCGCAGCTCAGCCGGCTGCAGACGAACAGCTCTGCGTACAACACGTTCAAGGCGCGCATGGCGCGCTACCAGAGGCCGCCCGCGGAGTACCGCGTTTCGGGCCGCTGACGGAGAGGATCCCGGTGCGACACGGCCGCGTCCCTGACGGGGGCGCGGCCGATTGCTTTGCACCGTGCATGCGCTACGTTCCCGCGCGACAGGAGCGAGCTCATGACCAGCATCCCCATTGCACTGACCATCGCCGGCAGCGACAGCGGCGGCGGCGCCGGCATCCAGGCCGACCTGAAGACGTTCCACGCCTTCGGTACGTTCGGCACGTCCGTCATTACCGCACTCACCGCGCAGAACACCGTGGGCGTGCAGGGCGTACACGCCGTGCCACCCGACTTCGTGCGTGCCCAGCTCGATGCCGTTGCAACCGACCTCCGACCCGCGGCACTCAAGACCGGCATGCTCGCCACCGCGGAGATCGTCACCGCGGTTGCGGATGGTATCCAGGCGCACGGGCTCGAGAACGTCGTCGCCGATCCCGTGATGATCGCGACGAGCGGAGATCGCCTGCTCGATGCCGGCGCGGAGCGCGCGATCTCCGAACGGCTGCTGCCGCTCGTCACGCTCGTGACGCCCAATCTCGACGAGGCCTCGCTGCTCGTCGGTGCACCCGTGGAGACGGTCGCGCAGATGGAGGACGCCGCACACGCGCTCGTGCAACGCGGTGCCCGCGCCGCGCTCGTCAAGGGCGGGCACCTTCCGGGAGACGAGGTCATCGACGTGCTGTTCGACGGCGCGGCGCTCGCGCAGTGGCGCCGCCCGCGCGTGCGCGGCAGCGCCGGGCACGGCACCGGCTGCACGCTGTCCGCGGCGATTGCGGCGGGACTCGCGCACGGCCGCTCGCTGCACACCGCGGTCGAGGATGCGCTGGACTACGTGCACCGCGCTATCCAGCAGGCGCCGCAGCTGGGTTCGGGGAGCTCACCGCTGAATCACTTCGTGCCGGCGCAGCGTCCTCGAGCCACCAGTCCTTGAGGGACGTGAACACACCCCGGATGTCCATGTGCACATTTCGCACGCGCTCATTGATGACGAAGAGGTCGGGGTAGTAGTAGATGATTGTCCACGGCTGCTCGTCGCGTATCAGGCGCTGGAACTCGGC
>DASTYK010000054.1 GCA_035764935.1 Longimicrobiales bacterium
TCGTGAACGCGCTCGACCGGTATGTGAAAGTCGGGATCCGAGCTGCCGAGAAAGACCGGAGTTCCGCCCAGTGAGCCGCTGTAGTTCCGCGGAGTGCCCTCCGGGCCGATCAGGCCACCGGTCAGAGCGACGATGCCGCCGTAGCGGCGCGGGTTGCGCGCGGCGAACTCCGTCGTCAGACAGGCACCCTGCGAAAAGCCCAGCAGCATCAGCCGCTCGGACGGGATCCCGCTCTGCAGCACCCGGTCCACGACACTGCCGAGGAATGCGAGCGCCGAGCCCAGGAAGGGCTCGTTCTGCTCGATCGGCGCCAGGAAGCTCTGCGGGTACCAGGTAAAGCCTGCAGCCTGCGGTGCAAGGTACGCGAAGTCGTCGCGGTGCAGCTCGGCTGTGAGTTGGAGTATGCTGTCCGCCGTCGCGCCGCGACCGTGGATGAGAATCATCGCGGCAGCCGCGTTGCCGATGTCGCTGCCGGCGGTACGTACCGGCTGGCCGCGATGCGGGTCGGTAGCTGTGTCCATCCGGTTCACGGCTCGCGATACGCGCTGCGATCACTCGCCGTCGCGGGATCATCGACGTAGGTGCCGTGCTCCGGCACCGCCACGCGCTGGAACTCGCGCGCGAGCATCGCCAGTCCATCCCGCAGCGCCTCTCCGCGCAACGCTCGACCGTGCCCCGTGATCGTGACCTCCGGCTCCAGCATCGACAGACGCTCGACCGAGTCGCGTGCCGCGTCCCAGTCCTGGGTGTAGTACGTCGGCGGACCGTGCAGCTCCAGCTTCTGTGTCGCCACTGCGTACGCCGACTCCTGCTTCGTGGTGATGAACGCATCTCCCGCGATCAGGGTACGGTCCCGCTCGCGCCAGAGCGAGACGTGGCCCGGTGTGTGTCCCGGCGTGTGCACCCAGTGCCAGTCGGGCATGTGCGGAATGGTGCCGTCGGAGGGCAGCATCAGCAAGCGTGAGCTCACGTCGACCGGCCCGCGCGGGTAGAACCGTGACAGCGCCGACATCAGTCCGCCACCCACCGACGGATCCGGTGGCGGATACGATGCGCGACCATCGAGGTACGGCAGCTCCAGCTCGTGCGCGAACACGGGCACGTCCCACTCCTCTGCAAGCTCCTCGAGCGCACCCACATGATCGAAGTGGCCGTGCGTCATCACGATCGCTTGGGGACGGGCATCCCTGCCGAAGCGCTCCTCGACCGCGTGCCGGACCATGGACGCGGTGCCAGGCACACCCGCATCGATCAGCACCCACTGCTTCGACCCGGGCACGCCCCAGTATACGACGTTGACGATCGCGAGCCGCTGAAAGGCGAGGTCGTCCAGCACCTCGTGGATGCCGCCGCCCTCCCTTCCAGCATCGTGATCGCCGCCTGAATCGATCGGAACCTGGTGCGTCATGACTGCCTCCGACGGAGTGCGTGCGCGTTTTTCGACGGGCAAGACATGTACCCGGACGAGCGGCGCGGCTCCGTCAATTGGTCGCAGCACAATCCACCTGCGCCGGATACCTTTCATGCTCGAGCGGCCGCCAGGCACATGCCTCGACGGCCGCTCGTCTCAGGGTGCCCGGATGGCTACCCGCTCACGCACTCCGATCCAGGCACAGGTTCGCTTCATCACGGATGTTCGGGTTGTTCGCTTCCTCGAACGGCAGCGGAATCGTCACGTCCGTCCCGTACTGCCCTCCCTTGTGCCATTCTCCTGTCGGGAAGATCGTGTTCGCCGCCCTGCCGTACTGCCGGACGAGTCGCCTGAGGTCGCCGACGCGGTAGCCCCGGCTGAACAGCCAGAACGCGCGCTCGCGGAACAGCAGATCCACCCGGGCGTCATCGGTACCAGGGTCGGTGAGATCGCCCAGGCCGGGAACCGTTGCCCGTGCGGCGTTCATCGTCGCGAGCGCCGCACCGAAATCGTTCGCGCGGAGCTGCGCCTCGGCTTCGATCATGCGTGCAACGATGCCGTCGAGGATCGCGACCGGAGACTCCCGCTCCGGCCAGATGAGCTGCACGTACACCGGCCCGGACACGTCCTCCACGTTCGCGTTCGTGATGCCCCAGGTGGTGCAGACGCTGTCGCCACCCTGGCAGGTCGGCACACGCGGGTCGCTCGCGCTCACGAACGGCATGCCGTTGCCGCCCTCCTGGTCCGCGACGGTGTAGCGCCGGACGAGGTTGTTCCAGTTCCACATGTTGTTGCTGAACGTCGTCTGCGAGTGGAACATCTCGTAGCGGAAGTCCGTCGGCACGCCGCTCACCGCACTGGCCGCCTCGGCCGGCCGGTCCAGGTTGAGCAGGATCCGCCCACGCGCGACCTGCAACGCGTACTGCACGCGCAGCGCATCGGTGCTCGCACCCGCGTTTACTGCGAGGCCGTCCTCGGCGTGTCCGAGTGCCCGCTCGAATGCGGCCTGCACCGTGATCGGCTCGCCATACACTTCCTGCCCGTCCTCCACTGTGCTGATCACGAGACCATTGCAGTAGTGCTCGGCCGCGATGTTGATCGTGTACGCCTGGATCAGGTACATCTCCGCGGTCTGCCACGCGGGGGCATCGGGTCGGAACCGCTGCAGCAGGTCGACCGCCTGCTCGGCGGAAAGCCGTGCACGATGCAGGTTGCGGTTGGCCGTCGTAAGGAACGTGTTGCGCACGTTCATCGAGCGCTGGTCGACCTGCTGCCGGTCGATGAACGTGTCGCCGCTGCGGTACTCGTCCGCAAACAGGCCGCCCAGCAGGAACAGGCTTTCCGTCCCGCTCGTCGCCTGGTTCAGCCGGGCCAGGGCACCGATGCGAACGGCTTCCGCACCGGCGGCGGACTCCACGTCAACGGGATTGATGATGTCGCGGTCGGTGACCTCGAGTACGTCGTCGCAGGACGCAGTGAACAGCATGCCGCAGGAGAGCGCGGCGATCAGCGCACTCCGTGTATGCAGGATCGGCCGCATGGACGCGGCCATGGAATGACGGATCATGGTCGGTCCTCCCTAGAAGCCGAGGTTGAGGCGGAGTGTGAAGTACGTGGGTGGCGCAAAGGCCTGGAACGACGATGGCGCATTGCCGGTCGTGCCGAACGCCTCCGGGTCGACGCCGGTGTATTCCGTCCAGATGATGCCGAGGTTGCGCGCTGCCAGTGAGATCGACGCGGAGCGCGCCCGGATCGCGCTCACCCAGGAGTCGGGAGGTATGATCGTCATCCCGAGCTCGCGCAGTCGCAGGAAATCGCCGTCCTCGAAGAAGCCGCCGACGGAGCGGCTCGGATGCAGGCGCACGAGCTGCGTGCGCGCCTGCTCGTAGTGTGACGAGCTGGGATTGATCAGCCCCGCACAGTTGTTTCGGCTCGCGCAGCGGATGCGCTCGCTGTTGTTGTAGACGAGGTGGCCTCCCTTGTAGTCCATCATGCCGGTCAGCCGCAGCTTGCCCCGCAGCAGGTCGATTCCGGTGGACACGGCGAACTCGCGACGCGGCATCGAGTAGCCGTGATACTCGGCGGTGTCGCTGACCTGGATCTCGTTCAGGGCGGGGTCGGCGAACCAGCTGATCAGCCCGTCGCCATTCCGGTCCTCCCAGCCCAGCAGCTTGACCGCCCACCATCCGTACAGCGGATAGCCTTCGCGACTCTGCTGCGAGGAGCTGTGAATGATGTTCGGCTCGCCGCCCAGGCTGACGAGCTCGTTCGACATCGTCGAGCCGCTGAACTGCAGGTCCCAGCCGAAGGCGTCGGACTGCACGAGCTGCGCGAACAGCACCGCCTCCCAGCCCGAGTTGTGCACCTCGCCGAGATTCTCGAAGCGCGTGGTCGAGCCCGTCCCGATGGACGGAGCCAGAATACGGCTGATGAGCTGGTCCCTGGACGTCTTCGTGTAGTACGTGATCTCCGTCGACAGGCGGTCATCGAAGAAGGTGCCGTCCACGCCCAGCTCCAGCTCTGTCGAGCGCTCCGGCTTCAGCTCGCGGTTGCCGACCGACGTGTAGACCAGCCCGGACGCTTCGCCCGCCTCCCCCAGCATCTGGGCCGTCGTGTAGAACTCCACCGCTGCCGTGGTGCCCGGCTGCACGCCGGATGCGCCGTACGCCGTGCGCAGCCGGAGCTGGCTCAGCCAGCCCGGTGTCGGGAAGAACTCCTCCTCGGACACGACCCATGAGGCGGAGAACTTGGGATAGAACACGGTCTTGAAGTCCGCACCGAACGCACTGTTGCGGTCCGAGCGGATCGCGCCGGTGAGGAAGAGCCGGTCGCGGAAGGCGATCTGCTGCTCGACGAACGCGCCGAGCGTGCGGCTCTCGTCCGATGTCTCGTCCGCGAACTGCACGGCACCGGCATTGATCGTCGTCGCGCCCGGTGGCAGCTCGTGACCCTCGGCACCGTTGCGGTCGAAGATGCTCTGGTAGTACTGCACGCCGAGGATGGTCGTGCCCTTGAGGGCGTCCGAGAACGAGCGCGTGGCCGTTGCCGCTGCATCCAGCGTGTAGATGAAGAAGTTGGTGCGGTTGTCAACCTTGAAGCCGAGGTGATCGTCGCCGGACACCGGACATTCGCTGAAACGGCAGAGCTGTGTGTCCTGGCGGTTGATATAGTCGAGGCCGACGTTTGCCCGCAGCCCCAGCCAGTCCGTGGGCCGCCAGTTGGACGCAACGGAGCCGATGAAACGGCGGATGTTCTGTTCCGTCGTCGTGCGGTAGATCTCACGGGGTGTGACCGTGCGCCAGCCGTGCAGCGTGTCGCCGGCCGCGTTCAGCATGTACTCGTAGCCGGGGCCGCCATAGATGTTTGTCGCGACGCCGGGCACGCCGGAGTCATCGCTGCGCGGCAGGCGCAGGTTCTGGCTGGTGTAGCCCGCATTGACCGAGAAGTCGAATTCGTCGGACAGCGTGACGTCCAGGTTGGATCGGGCCGTGACGCGATTCAGCGCGTTGGGCCGCTCCTGCTCGTCGCGCAACGTGATGTTGCGCGCGGCGAGCCAGCGCTGGTCGAACTCCGGCACCTTGAGGCTGCCGGTCTCATCCTCCCACTCGCCGTGCACGAAGTAGCGGATCGCCTCGGTGCCGCCGCGCAGCTGCAGCCCGTGCTGCTGGCGGTAGCCGGTCCCGAACGGTGTGGACTCGTCATCGGCAGTTGGATTGTAGACGGTCACGCTGTCCTGCGCGCACGAGCCCGCCGCGACCTGGAACAAGTAGCACTGCGTCGTGTTCGAGCGCGTCGATGCTGCCGTCCATCCCCAGTAGGCGTCCGGGTAATCGTTGTTGTCGACGATCGCAGTCTGCTCCGTGTAGTACGACCACTGCGCACGCCCCGCGACGCCGCGCTTCGTCTGGATCACGACCACGCCATTCGCCGCGTCCGTGCCGTACAGGGTCGCCGCCGAAGGGCCGCGCACGATCTCGATCGATTCGATCTCCTCCGGATTGATGTCATTGATGCGCGCCGGCGTGGTCCCGCCCACACCGACCGACATCGAGCCCGTGGTCCCCTCGACGCGCACCCCGTCGATGATGAAGATCGGGTCGTTCGCGAGCGACAGGGAGCTCGTGCCCCGGATGCGGAAGCGCACGCCCGCACCGGTCTGCGTGCCCGGGATCACCTGCACACCCGCCGTGCGCGACGTCATGAGGTCAGCGAAGTTGGACACTGCACGCTGCTGCGTGATGCGCGAGGCGTCCACGTTCGCAATCGAGTTGCCGACCTCGATGCGCCGCTGCTCACCCGTCGCCGTGACGACCATCGGGTCCATCGAGATGGCCGTGGCACGCAGCGCGAAGTCGGCAGTTGCAATGCCTCCCGACTCCACGGTCACCTGCCGGGTCTGCTCACTGTAGCCGATGCTCAATGCACGTACGCTCACCGTCCCGGCAGGCACGCCGCGGAGCGTGTAGGCACCCTCCACGTTCGTGATGGTGCCGATGTTCGTTCCGACCACTACGACCTGCGCACTCGAGAGCGGCTGCCCGCTCTCCTGGTCGGTGATCGTCCCGGTGATCGTCCCCTGCTGCGCGACCGCCGTGCTCGCTCCCAGCAACGGCACGAGCCCGGCGAGCGCCAGCCGTCGAACCGCCTTGATCCGGTTCATGGCGACCTCGTGATGATGTTGTCCCGCCTCGCGGGGTGAGACCGCGTGCCAGCCCCGGCACGCGGACGCGGCAGGCGCTGCGTCGCGCCGGAAGTGCTGCATACACGACATCACGACGCCTCACACGACGCGGCGGCGTGGTCGGTTGCGATTCGATTTGTAAGGCAGGAAATCGCCGGCTGCGTGCTGCGCGGCACGGCAGTCGGCCCGGCCCAACGGCGGGCCGGCTCAGAGTGCGGACATCATTCAGGTATAGCGATGGAATGCGCCGCAAGGCAAGAAAAATCGGGGGACGGGGCAACCCGAGTTGCCCCTCCCCCTGCGTAGCTCGCTGGCGAGCAACAACGGCTCAGCGGCGGACGTGGAACAGCCCCGAACACGCCTCCGAGAAGGTGAATCCGCTCAGCTCGCCCCGCGCGCAGATCGTATAGCCGCCGGTCTTGTTGATCGTCAGGCCAGCGATCGCCACGGTGCCGTCGTTCTCGATCGTGTAGCCGCTGGGGTCGCCGACCAGCACCGCACCGGCCGGGACACCACTGTTGCCAAAGACGTAGAGCGTGACGCGCACGCGTTCCATGGGCGTACCGCCTCCCGAGAGCGCGCGGATCACGATCGTGCCGATGGACTGACCGAGCGTGGCCACGCTGGCCGGGCCACTCAGCATCTCCAGCCGACCCTCCGCATCCGCGGCCACGGGCGCAAAGCGGCTGAAGTCCAGCGCTGAGCCACCCACCCTGGGCGTGCGGACGTCGGACAGCATCGCGAGCCAGCGGGCCGGCAGCACCGAGCGCGTCAGCGTAGCGATGGGACCGAGCAGCGAAGCCTGCTGCGGTACGTCGCCCGGTGGGCAGAACGTCGGCGAGTAGGCCGACAGCAGGGTTCCCTCGCGCTGCATGCGGGGCTGCGCCGACTCATTCGTTTCATGGTCGTGCGGCAGCGTCACTTCAGACGTGAAGCAGGCACCAACGTGCACGATGTCATCGCCTACGAAAGGTCCCGGCCTCGGCCAGCGCTTGACGTCGTACTGCAACCCGCCGAATCCCGGTTCGAGAAGGTCGAGCCCGCCCTCCACGACCGGTGCGCCGTACAGCAGGACGAGCGGGGTACCACCGTTTGCCGCCGTCCAGCTCCAGCCGCCACTCAACTCGACTCCGAACAGCGCGGCGTTCTGATTGCCATCGAAGTCGACGAACGGCACCAATCCGCGCGCGATCGCCGGCGCGGCCATGTCGCCCGTGTAGATCCGGAACAGGCCGGCGGGCAGCGACAGCGCGGCCGACAGATCGATGTCCGGCAGCGCGGCCGCAGTGCAGCCCTCACCGCTGGTGCATGCCAGCAGGGCATTCGCGAGCCGCGAGCCGACAAGAGCATCGCCGCCGCGGCCCGCGTCCGCCAGCGCTTCCATCGAGCCGAGCAAGGCAACCGCGAGCTCGGTCACAAGCGTCGTATTCCCCACTGTGCACGCGTCTGCCAGCGATCGCACCGTTTCCTGCGCATCCCGGCGCTCCGGCTGCGGGAACCAGCTTCGCACGTCCGCGATCATGGTGCGGGTGAGATCACAGGCGAGGACGGCGGTGGACGTCGCGTTCATGGCGACCGGCTGCGGCTCGATTGCAGTGGGCGCGGAATCCGTACAGGACACAGTGAGAATCGCTGCGACTGTCGTCACAGTGGCGCACCAGATGGACTTCATGGGGCTCCGGGGGGAGAGGGTCAGCGCAGTCCGACGAGAGCCCGGAATTCGGGCTCGTCGAGCAGTGCCTGGTGATACCACGGCAGGTCGCGGCGCTCCGCGTCCGTCCGCAGGCCGTGCAGAGCCTGCGGGTTTGCAGTCAGGTACAGCTCGAGCTGGCGCACGGCCTCGTCCGTGTCGCCAAGCGTGCTCCACGTGATCGACTCGAGCTGGGCCAGGTCGCGAAGCGGATCGATGTCCGCACCGGCGCGCGCCGCATACACCACGGAGCGCGCGGAGTCGGCCAGGCCGGCATGCGCCAGTGCGATGGAGATGTACATCATGCCCCGGCGACGGTTGACTTCGCGCACCTGCGGCGGGCTCGCTTCCGTGAACTCCTCGAGCACGTGCCAGGCATCGGCGAGGCCGCCCTGCATGCCCGGCAGCGCCAGCAGCATCAGCCGGCACTGCGAGAAGCGGAAGTCGCCAGGGAAGCGACGCGCGCCCTCTTCGCAGTAGCGCTCCGCCTCCACGCCGTCCTGCAGTCCCCAGGACGCACTGAAGATCCGCCACAATGTGAGGTTCACGTTCTCCAGGAAGGGGTCGCTCGCGTACGCCTGCAGTGCGTTCAGCTTTGCTTCCGCAAGCTCACCCTTGTTGATCAGCAGGTGACTGAGCGAGTTCTGCGCTGAAGCGCGCGCGCCGCCGGACGCCGCGATCGACGCGCGGAAATCGTGCTCCGCGCGATGATAAAGCTCGTCGGCTTCCGCCGGTGTGCCCGCCAGGTTGAGCAGATAGCGCCAGTAGCGAAGCGTGGCGCTCAGCTCCAGCGCACCCGCATCGTCAGGGTGCGTCGCGAGTGCGCGCTCCGCGTGTGCGAGCCCGCGCTCGATCCACTCCTCGTTGTGGCTGCGGTCGACGCCGCCCAGCCGCGAGCTTGCGTACGCGACCCACCCGCGCCGCAGCACCGGCTCGACCCAGGTCGGATCCTCCCGTTCCCCCAGTGCCAGCAGCGAATCGGCGGAGCCCAGCACGCGAGCAGCCGCGTCCAGGTCGTTCGCCGCGACCAGCTGGGCCGCGCCGTCCTGTTCATGCGCCGCCTGCTGCACCAGCTCCCACGCGCGCACTGACGACGTCGCCGAGCGCAGCTCGCGCGTCCCCAGCTCCCGCCCGATCGCACGCCGCAGGAACACCGCAACTGTGTCTGCAAGCTCGTCCTGCAGCGCGAAGATCTCCGTGCGCGGTCGCTCCAGCCGGCGGCTCGCGATCTGCTCGCCGCGCGCACCGCTGGTCAGCGCGACATCCACGCGCACCCGCTCACCCGAAACGGACACGGTGCCGCCGACCAGAGAACCCACCTCCAGCGTGCGCGCGACGCTGTCCGGCGTCGCATGCGCATGCCGGAACAGCTGCGAGCCGTTGCGTGACACCACGTGCAGTCCGCGGACCGCACTCAGCTCATCGATCAGCGCTTCCGTCAGGCCAGACGCCAGAAACTCGGCCTCATCTCCGCCACGCGGCTCCATGTACAGCACCGCGACACGTGCGGGATTCTCGGTGGGAGCGAGTGCGGCAGCAGGCCGCACCCCTTCCGCACCGCTCATCCGCGTCACGAAGCCGGTCGTGCCGAGTGCAAACACGGCGACCGCGGCGAGCAGCCACCGCTCGATCGAGGGGATCTCCTGCCGCCCTCTCGCACCGTGAAACCAGGAGACGACGAACGCGCCCGGCAACCCGCAGATCGCCATCGTGAGCACAAGCCGATAGGTGATGGACGGCAGCACGTCGTTGCCGACGAGCTGATCGATCACCTGCAGCGCCGCCCATGACGCCGCAGCATATGCAACGACGTATCGGAACACGCGTCGCTCGATGAGATCGCGTAGTACTCGCACGGCCTTCCGATGTCGGGATGAGCCCTGGAGAGCGCGTCGGGCCGGCAGGGTCCGGTGCGCTGCTCTTCACCATAGCTCAGTCGTGCGTCGGCCGGAAGCATGCGGTGACCACACGCCAGACCTGATGCGTGCGTACATCAGTTCGCGCCGGCGCTACACTGCTCCGACGCAATTACGTGCAGTTGTACGCTGTTCCAGGGACGAAACCACCGAGACAGCCAACAGAAAGGCGCATTTCGGATGCCGCGTTCTCTGACGCGGCCACGGCTCCGCCCGAGCGAGTGGCTGCCCCTGCCCGCGGGCACCGGCGTCAGGGTCCCGGCAGCGAGGCGGGCGCGTCGGTAGGCGGCCGGGCGACCGGCTCCGGCCCGCGGCGCAGCATGTAGATCCCCGCACCCAGGGCCAGCGCGATGACGCCGGCGATCAGGTTGTGGAGCCGCGCGCTCGAGAGGAAGACCACGGAAAGCAGCAGCGCCAGGAGCGGGATCGTCGCGCCACCGGGCAGCCGTATCGCATTGGGTCGCTCGCCCATGCGACGTCGCAGGATCGGCACTGCCGCGGCCGTGCCGATGTAGGTGGTGAGTCGAGCAATGATAGAGAGCATTGCGAGCTGCACGAACGTGCCGCTGAGCGCGAGCACGAACGCAACCGCCGAGAGCGTGACGATCGCGGCAGCGGGCGTGTTGAAGCGCGGGTGCACGTGCGCCAGGAAGCGAGGTCCGTAGCCGTCCCTCGCGAGAGCATACAGATATCGTGGTCCCACGAGGACCGTGTTGCCGACATTGCCGCCGATCGAGACCATCGCGGCGACGGTCATCATCAGTGCGCCACCCGGCCCGAGGAAGGTGCTCGCCGCTTCGGCCACCGGAGAAGCGGATCCGGCAACGCCCGGAAGTGTGCCGAGCGCGACGAGCTGCACGCCCGTGTAGACGAGGGTGACCACCAGGATCATCGTGAGCATCGCGAACGGCACATCACGCTGCGGGTTCCTGTACTCGCCCGCCGCGGCCGGCGTGTTCTCGAAGCCTGCGTATGCGAACAGCAGCAGCAGCGAGGCCTCTCCGAGTGAGCCCACCGGCGGCAGGTTCACCTCCGCGATGCGTGACCAGTCGACGAAGAAGATGCCGACGGAGATGAAGATGACGAGCGGAACGATCTTGGCGATCACCAGCGCGACGGCAGTGCCGGCGCCCTGTCGCACCCCCACGATGTTGATCCAGGTAAGCACGCCGATGAGCGCCGCGATGATCGCGACTCTCGGCGATCCCGACGCGGCCGGTGCCCACACGAATGCGACGGCGAGCGCGAACCCGTTCGAAAGGGACGCAACGGACGCGACGCGCGCGAGCCACGTCATCCAGCCGACCTCGAATCCGACGAAGGGGCCGAACGCTTCGCGCGTGTACAGGTATGCGCCGCCCGGCTGGTCGAAGTAGCTGGATGCCTCGGCGAAGCACAGCACGAGCAACGCAACGGCGAACCCGGCGAGCAGAACACCCAGGATGCTGCTCATGCCCAGCAGTGCGGCGGCCGCGGCAGGCAGGAGGTACACGCCGCTGCCGATCACGTCGTTGATCGACAGCCCCACGAGCTGACGCCGCGTGACGGCGCGTACCAGCGCCGGTGGGTGGAACTCCGCCATCAGGAACGCCTGCCGCTGCAGGGGGAGCGCCGTTTTCCGATGCCAGCGCTGTCGGGAGCGCCAGGATCCACGGTATGTGAGGCCCGGAATCCTGCGCCAGCTTTGTGCTGCGGCTTTCTCAGGCGGGCGGCGCCCGTAGAGCGCCACGCATGTAAGTCGAAATCGTTGCCTGGCGCCGTACCGGTCAGTAAGACCGTCGAGCCGCCGGGCGTCCGTGCAGGCAGCTGGTGCGGGGCGGGTCGCCGGTCATCCCGACCGTTGAACCGACAAGCGTCTGCCGGCACGATCATGCGTGGCGTACGGACGCGCGTCAGGTCCGCATCAGCTCCGGCAGCTGCTGATCAGCGCTTCCACGCCGGATACACTCCACGCCGGCCTGGGCGCGCCATCAATCCGGTCTCCAGGTATGCCAGCGTCATGGCGTGTCCCCGATTGTCGTAGATGGCGTCATGTTCGTTTCCGGGTGGGATGGATACGTGTGGGCGCTCGACGCAACCAATGGCAAACTCCTGTGGCAGTACCGGCACGCCATTCCCCTCGATGTCCCGCTATGCTGCGGAAACGTAAACCGCGGCGTGGCCGTGGCGAACGGCAAGGTCTTTCTGGCAACACAGAACGGTCAGCTCGTGGCGCTCGACGCTACGAACGGGCGGCCCGTGTGGCAGCAGACCGTCGTGGACATCCGCGCAGGTGAGAGTGCCACACTGGCGCCGCTTGTGGATGGCAGTTCACCACCGGAAGCGGCATCCACAGCAACCCGGTCACGTACAGCGTGGCCGGAAGCAGTATATCGCGGTACCGACAGGATGGGGTGGCTGGGTGGAAGGGTACTCTCCCGAGATGTACGGCGCGCCGCGGGGTAACGCCTTGATCGTGTTCGCCTTGCCGTGAACTCCCAAGGCGCCGAGTCAATCGGGATCCCTGCCCGCGTGGGAAGGGGCGAAGAACCGCTGGCTCTCGATGCGGGGCTCCTGGTTCTACGTCTCTTCTTCGGGCTGGCGCTTGCGCTGGCCCATGGCCTCGGGAAGCTGCCCCCTTCCGACCGGTTCATTACCGGCGTTTCGGAAATGGGCTTCCCTCTCCCGGTGGTGTTTGCATGGGTTTCCACGTGCCCCCGAACCAGCGGATCCGGGTCTGAGAGCGCTCCGGCCAGCACCGGGACTGCTTCTGGCAATCCCAGGTGCCGAGCGCTACCGCTGCGTTGCGCAGGAAGCCGACGCGTGCGGGCCGGCGCAAACGGCGAGCCGCGGGACAACGCCCCCCACCCGGCCTCGTCCATGGACATGAGGTCGATCAGCGACGGCGACCGCGTTCCCGCATGCCAGCCGTCCGAAGGGAGTCTCTCGACGCCGAACGGCGGCTCGCCGGGCCCGCGTGCGGCAAACGACGGCTCTACGGCCCCGGAGAACCGGGCACACCTCCTGGGAGGACTGCAGACTTCCCCGATTATTCTTCGGCTGCCGCGGGGAAGGCGCCGGTAGCTGCATGGTTCAGTTCCGTGGCACGATCATCTCCAGACCCGGTAACCAGAGAGTGAAACAGGAACCCTCTCCCGGGGCACTTCGCAGTGTCAGGTCCCCTCCCATTCGGCGTGCGAGATCGCGACCGATGGCAAGCCCGAGACCCGTACCACCGCGCCTTCGGGTACTTCCCGAGTCGACCTGAACGAACGGCTGAAAGATGGTCTCCGCCTCGGTTGCCGGGATGCCGATGCCCGTGTCCGTCACGCGGATGAAGGTCCACGGCCCGTTGCCCTGAAGCGCTGCTTCCGCATCCGGCGCCCGCGTCGCTCCACAGGTCACGGTAATGCTCCCGCCGCGCGCGGTGAACTTCACGGCATTGCTCAGGAGAATCACGAGGATCTGGCGGACTCGTTCCTCATCGCCCACGTACTTGCTGGTCTCGCGAGCGCACTCGCTCGTGATGGCCACCTCGGCCGATCCCGCTTGTGGCTCGACGAGAGCGATCGCGGCCGAGATGGAGTCATCGGCAGCGAAGGGAGCACGATCGAGGACCATCCGTCCGGACTCCACCTTTGCGAGATCGAGAATGTCGTCGATCAGTCCGATCAGGTGGCGGCTGCCGGCCTTCAACCGCGCGAGATACTCCACCTGCCTGGCGGTCAGCGGGCCTGCAATGCCGGTCTCCAGGAGGTCGGTGTATCCCACGATGGCGTTGAGCGGGGTGCGGATCTCGTGGCTCATCGTGGCCAGGAAGCGTGACTTCGCGGCATTCGCGTCGCGCGCTTCGTCCGCCAGCTCCTGCTGGCGTATGCTCGAGAGGACCAGAGCCTCGTTCAGCCGGGCCGCATCCTTCCGGACCGCCTCGAGATCGCGGAACAGGCGGGCGTTGTCGAGAGCGATCGCGCACCTCGCAGCGAGGTCTTCAGCCAGCTCGACGTCTCTGTCGGTGTACTGATGTCCCACGTCTGCACTGACGAACGTGATGGCACCGAGCACGCGTCCGCGCGCGATGAGCGGGACGATCACGACCGAGCCAATGCCGAGCGCACGCAGGTCCTGCAGATTCACTTCGCTGTTCGCGACGTCTACGAGCATCGCGTCGGTTACCGTCGCGACCAGTTCCGTCGCGCGCGACCGGATCACCCGGGGCAATCCGATCGGATCGTCACGATCTGGCGGCCAGCCGTCCTTCAGCCGGCGCGCATGCTCGGCTTTTCGAGGGTCCGGGTGACTGATGCCGAGGCGACGCATGGACCCGTCCTGCTCGACGACATCCACGATGCACCAGGACCCCAGGTACGGGAGCGCCATTCCCGCGACCGCCACGAGTGTGTCCTCGTAGTCGAGCGACGCGGCCAGTTGCTGGCTGGCGTCTGCGAGAAAACGCGGCTCCGATTCCCTCTGTGGTGATGGTACGGATGTGGCAGGCGGAGACAACTCACCGTATGTCGCCTGTTCCGGGTGATTTCCGGAACCGGCGTCGTGGGCCATGCCGCGGCTGGTGCGGTGATCTGCCATGTAATGTCCTGGAAACGGACGGCGCCCTGTCCGGGTGCGCGTCTTCGAAAGGGACGAGCCGAAAATAGAGTGCGAATTCCGTTCCGGCCGCTGCGGCGGGTGAGCGGATTCGCGCAGCGTCCATCCGGGGTGCAGATTGATCCGGCCGCGATCGATCCTGAATCACCTGCGCTGGGAGACTCGCCAGCGGGTACGCTGACGCCGTACGGTACCCGCAACGACTCGATATGGCCCAATCTTCGCCCAAGCTCGTTGAACTGGCACGACGGATCGTCGAGCAGGAGGCTGGCGGGTCATCCGATCCCGCTGCCTCGGCTGCTGCCGTCGATTCCGCCTGTCGACGGGTGCAGGATCACCTGGTCGATCTGCTGGGCTCCGGCGGAGTCGACGCACTGATCGGGCGTGCTCTCCACATAGCGCAGCGTGAGCAGCCGCTGCTGGCAGGAGCATCCGTAAGCGGACAGCCAGGGACGTGCTTCAACGGTCTGGCAGAGTCGTTCGCGGCCGCGACTGAAGAAGAGGCCAGGTCGGCCGCCACCACTGTACTCACCTGCCTGCTCGACCTGCTCGTCATGCTGCTTGGCGAGGAGTTGGGCATGAAGCCCGTCCGAAGGCTATGGCCCCGAGCGATCAGAGCCGTGGAGACACACGAATGAGTCAGGCGAAAAGACTTGTGATCGATCAATTGCCCAGTGGCGTCCCGGGGCTCGACCTCATCCTGGGCGGCGGGGTTCCGCAAGGTTCGTTCAACCTGGTCGCGGGGGCTCCCGGGACTGGGAAGACCACGCTGGCGCAACAGTTTGTCTTTGCGAATGCATCGCCCAGGCACACGGCGCTCTTCTTCACGATCCTGGGAGAGCCCGCGGCCAAGATGCTGCGCTACCAGCAGCAGTACACCTTCTTCGACCTCGAGAAGGTGGATGAGAGCATCCGCTTCATCAACCTGAGCGATGACGTGATCGAGCGTGGTCTGGAAGGCGCGCTGGAGCGGATCATCGAAGAAGTGGAAAAGAGCGAGGCGAGGATTGTGGTCGTCGACTCCTTCCGTTCCCTGACCGACGCCGTGCGCGTCGGCTCCGCCGTGTCGTCCGACCTCCCTGGCGTGCTGCAGCGCCTTGCGATGCATCTCACGACCTGGCAGGTGACGTCGTTTCTGGTGGGCGAGTATGAGGAGGAGGAGAAGACCGGCAATCCGATCTTCACCATCGCGGACACGATCCTCTGGCTCGAGCAGGCCACCGAGAACAACTCGATCGTTCGCAAGCTCCAGGTCGTGAAGGTCCGCGGGCAGGCGCCGATGCCGGGATTGCATACGTATCGTATCACGGCTGACGGCCTCCAGGTCTTTCCGCGACTCTCTCTCGCCGTGGACGAACACGAACGGGAGACGCCGGCCGGCCGAACATCCACCGGCGTCCCCGGACTCGACGAAATGATGGGTGGAGGGATTCCCACCGGCGATTCCGTGCTCGTCGCCGGCCCGTCGGGCTCAGGTAAATCGGTGCTCGCCACCCAGTTCATCGCCGAAGGCGGCAAGCGCGGCGAGGCGGGGGTGCTCGTCGTCTTCGAGGAGCACCCGAAGGAGTATCTCCACCGCGCGGAAGGCCTCGGGTTCGGCGTGCAGGGGATGATCGAAGCGGGCATGCTGGAAGCGCTCTACCTGCGTCCGCTCGATCTGTCACCGGACGAAACGCTGCACGAGATCCGCGAAGCGGTGAATCGGGTGGGTGCCACGCGCGTGGTCATCGATTCGATGTCGGGCTTCGAGCTCGCGCTCGCCCCTACCTTCAGGACCGATTTTCGCGAATCGCTCTACCGGCTTGTGGGTGCCCTGACCGGCATCGGCATCACGGTGCTCACCACGATGGAGGTGAGCCCGGGTGAGAACGAGCTCCGCTTCACACCGAACGTGATCTCTTTCCTCGCGGACGACCTGATTTCGCTGCGTTACGTCGAGGTGGAAAGGGAGCTCAGGAAGGTGGCAGTCGTGGTCAAGATGCGCGGGAGCCAGCACAGCAAGGCATATCGCGAATACGAGATCACGGAGCGAGGCTTCGTGGTCGGAGGAGATCTGGATGGCTACACCGGTCGCATCAGCGGCGCTCCGGTTCTCACGAGGCGGATGAGCGAGAACGCCTGAAGCGCTGACGCTGTGTCGTGTGCGTGCACCCGCCCCGGGCACGCGAGGGTGCGTGTCGTCCATGAAGTCACAGAGGACGGCGATCGTCACGCTGCCCCAGCGCGCCCGACACGCCCCGCTATTTCACGTTCGAGCGTAGTCGCTCGAGCGCACCTTCGATCTCCTTCAGGACGACCGGGTCGCGCTCCGCGGCCACCGAAGCCTGGAGCGCAGCGCACGCCTCCGCCGAGCCGACCTCGCCCAGCGCCCACGCGGAATGCCCCCGAACCAACGGCTCGGGATCCGAGAGCGCCGCGGCCAGCACCGGGACTGCATCCGGCGATCCCCAGTTCCCGAGCGCCACGGCGACGTTGCGCAGGAAGCCGGCACGTCCGGGCCGCCGCACCGGTGAGCCTCGGGAGAACGCCTCCCAGCCTGCCTGGTCCATGGACATGAGGTCGATCAGTGACGGAGCTTCGGTTCCTGGATGCCATCCGTCTGAGGGCAACGGCTCGACGCTGAAAGGCGGCTCGCCAGGTCCACGTGCCGCGAACGACGGCTCCGATGAAGGCGCCGAGAATTTACGGCTGAAAGGGCACACTTCCTGGCAGATATCACATCCGAAGACGCGATTCCCGATGAGCGGCCGTAGCTCCACCGGGATCGGCCCGCGCTGCTCGATCGTGAGGTAGGAGATGCAGCGACGTGCGTCCATGACCGGCGCACCGTTCTCATCGCGGCCGAGCAGCGCGCCGGTAGGGCAGGCGCTCACGCATGCGTGGCACGTCCCGCAGTGGTCGCGCTGGAACGGCTCGTCGTAGTCGAGCTCCAGCTCCACGAGCAGCGTGCCCAGGAACACGTACGACCCGAGCCGCGGCTGCAGCAGCATCGTGTTTCTGCCCTGCCAGCCGAGGCCGGCGCGCTGCGCGAGCTCACGCTCGAGCACGGGACCGGTATCGACATACGCGCGGGCGGCTTCGAGGCGCTGTCCCGTCTCCTGTTCGATCCAGTGCAGCAGCTCGAGCTGCCGCTTCTTCATGACCTTGTGGTAGTCGCGCCCCCGTGCGTAGCGGGCGATGATGCCACGCCCGGGCGACGCGTTCTCGTCACCGGACGTCGCGTAGCGCATCGTCATGACGATGGCGCTCTTCAGCTCCGGCCATTTCTGCTGCGGGTCGAGCCTGGCCTCCACCGCGTCCTCACGGGCGAGGTAGTCCATGCCGCCGTGTCGACCCGCGGCGATCCACGCGCGGTAGACGGCGTCGTGATCGCTGGGGCGCAGGGGTGCGACGCCCACGGACTCGAAGCCGAGCTCGCGTGCGCGCTCGCGGATGCGGTGCGTCAGGGACATCGGTGCGACCATGCGGGGGGATACCCGGCGATGGCCACACCGTGCCGGAAACGGGCGCCGCCGCGACAGCGGCGGCGGCGCCAGGGCGAAGTGTCGAAGTGCGGCAGTTCAGCCGTCCGCGAGCGAGCTCGAGACGGTCACCTCCGAGATCGATTCGACAGCGCCGGTGCACTCGGGTATCACGCCCGTGAATCCGAACGGTACGACCCGCCGGTACGTCACCGGAGCACTGCCCGGAGCAGGCAGCGGGATGCCTTCCAGCAGAATGAACGAGACGTTGCGCTCGAGGCCATCGAGAGGCGGCAGATCGCCGGTCACGCTGAAATGGAGCGAGCGCCTTCCGTCCAGCTCCGCCACGTAACCGACTGCCTCCTCCTGCACCGGGCCCTGCACCGGCTGGGGGTTGGACGGAGTGTCGTGACCGTCCAGACAGTTGGCATCGTTGCCGACGACCGTGCCGGAGAAGGTGCCTGCGGAACGCAACATTTCCGGATCCGTCTCGTCCGGCGTCAGCGTGAACGTGAAGACGATGTCGTAGACGTCCCCGAGGCGTTCCGTGCTCGTGCGGTCGCGCACCGTGACGGAGATGAATTCGCGCTCGTTCCGGCGGGAGAACGTCGGCCCTTCCGCGTGGACGTTTGCACGGCCGCGCCGCGACGTGGAGTGCGAGCGGATCCTGGTCTGGCGCCACGCCTGCCACGCCGAGCCGGACGGTGCCGTGAACGTGAAGCGCGCGGGGCCCTCCGACGACACCGTGGGTGTGACGGTCCCCTGGTCGGGTTGGTCCGGTTCTTCGATGTCCACCGGCAGCGCAACGACGTCGTCGTCCTGGTAGTGCAAGACCTCCAGCTCGAAGTCGGCGGACTCACCGGCACGGAGTCGGGACCGCTCGGGCTGGCGGCGTGAGCGTACCTCCAGGCAGCTGCCGCCCCACCACTCGTCGAACGCCTCCTCGACACTGTTTTTCACGTAGGAGCTCGCCAGCACGACGGCGGCCGCGACCATCTTCGAGGTTCCCTCGGTGGACAGCAGGTTCTCCGTGTGCAGTGTACCGTCGCTCGAGGTGTGATCCCTCGTCGTGTTGCCGGTCGCGTCGACGGAGATGCCGGGATCGACGCTGGTCTGTGCAGCCTCGGTGATCCAGTGCTTCTCATCGCCGCCCGGCCCGCGCTCACGCCCCTCGACGGAGTGCTGGATGTCGATGTCCACGGGGATGGCGTCGTCATTCACGCGGACGGTGACGGTGAAGTGGTTGGTCGCACTTGCGTGCGCCATTCGCGACGCACCGCCCTCCTGGATCTGCACGTCCGAAGCCAGCTCCAGCGTGCCGCGCCCCTTGACGATCCCCTCCGCCGACGGGCAGATGTCCGTCGAGACCTCCCATCGCTGCCGCTCCGTGAGCACACCCGATGCACCATTGCGGGTCTGGCTGAACGACGTCTCGAGTGTGACGGCCGTGCCGCGGCGCCACGGCTCCATGTAGCGCGCCGATACGCCCGTACCCGACGCTGCCGCGCCGTCCGCTCGGGGCGGTGTGGCCGTTTCGAACGTTTCCGACTCGCGGAACCACTTCGGCCGCGGTGCTGCCGGCGCGGACCCAACT
>DASTYK010000055.1 GCA_035764935.1 Longimicrobiales bacterium
CGATGTCTCGGGCAAGCACGTCTACCCCGGCCTGATCGACGCGTACAGCGCCATGGGACTGCAGGAGATCGGCGCCGTCGACGTCACCCAGGACACGGACGAGCTGGGCGACTTCAACCCCAACGTGCGCGCGGAGCTGGCGGTCAACCCCGAAAGCCGCCACATCGGCACTGCGCGCTCCAACGGCGTGCTCGTCACGGTCACCACACCGAGCGGCGGCCTGGTCTCCGGCCTGTCGGCCGCGCTCATGCTCGACGGATGGACGTGGGAGTCGATGACGCTGAAGAGCGGTGCCGCGCTGAACGTGAACTGGCCGGATCCCAACGGCCGTCCGCGCAACCCGTGGATGCAGCAGAACGCAGCGGCGGACGAGGACGAGCCGACATACGCCGAGCAGGTGCGCTCATTGCGCGACATGTTCGCCGCCGCCCGCGCGTACCGAGACGCGCAGGCGTCCGGGCTCCCGCACGACACGGACTCCCGCTGGGAGGCGATGGTGCCGGTGGTGAACGGCGAGGTGCCGGTCGTGGTGTCCGCGCGCAGCGTGCAGCAGATCCAGGACGCGATCGCATTCGCGGAGGCGGAAGGGCTGCGCATCATCCTGCGCGGCGCCGATGATGCCGTTTTCATTGCCGACCACCTCGCCGCGAAGCGCATCCCGGTGCTCATCACGTCTACGATGGACTCGCCCGACCGCGGCTGGCAGGGTTACGACACCAACTACAGCCTGCCCGCGCAGCTGCACGCGAAGGGTGTCCCCTTCGCGATCACCGGCGGCAACAGCGCGTCCTACACGCACCGGCTGCCGTGGGAAGCGGGGGTCGCCGTCGCATACGGGCTGCCGGAGGAGGAAGCCCTGCGCGCCGTCACGATCTATCCGGCACGCTTCCTCGGCATCGACGACCGGGTCGGCTCGCTCGAGCCCGGCAAGGACGCGACGCTGCTGATTACCACTGGCAACCCGCTCGACTACCTGGCGAACGTGGAGCAGGCGTACGTGCAGGGTCGCGCGATCGACATGAACGACATCTTCCGGCAATTGTACGAGAAGTACTCCGAGAAGGTGCGCCAGTCGCGCGTCACGGTGGACGAGGTGACGCAGCAGCAGTAGCGGCGGCGCCATGCGAGGACGGAGTGGGACCGGCTGCCCGTGCAGTCGGTCCCACTTTGTTTGAGGGGCTGCGGCCCCCGGCCAGGGCACTGCCAACGGCTCCCTGTACGCGGTGCGTGCGCGTGGCGTATGATGTGCGCTCCGTCGCCTGCACCTTCAACCGACCTGGGGACGCCATGCGAATCGGCATCATCGGAGCGGGCAACATCGGCGGCACCCTCACCCGCCGGCTGACAGCAATCGGCCACGACGTCATGGTCGCGAACTCGCGCGGGCCGGAAACGCTTGCGGAGCTGGCCTGGGAAACGGGGGCCAAGGCCGTGACGGCGCGCGATGCGGTGCGCGACCGTGACCTCGTGGTGGTCACCATCCCCGAGGGAAGAGTCCGGGAGTTGCCGCGCGACCTCTTCGACGACGTGCCGGCCGCGACCGTGGTCGTCGATACCGGCAACTACTACCCGCAGCGCGACGGCCGCATCGACGGCATCGAGAGCGGAACGACCGAGAGCCGCTGGGTCGAGCGCCAGCTCGGCCGGCCGGTCGTGAAGGCGTTCAACAACATCCGCGCACAGCACCTGATGGACCTCGGCCGGCCCGCCGACGACCCCGACCGGATCGCGCTGCCCGTCGCGGGCGACGACCCGGACGCAAAGGGCATAGTCATGCGGCTCGTCGATGAGCTCGGCTTCGACCCCGTCGACGCAGGCGACCTCGACGAGTCGTGGCGGCAACAGCCCGGCACCCCCGTCTACACGGCCGACCTGGACGCAGCCGGCGTCCGCCGCGCGCTCGAGCAGGCCAGCCCGGAGCGACCGCCCGGCTTCCGCGCATCCTGATTTTTCTGCCATGGACCAACTTCCGCTGATCCGCGTCGATACGCTCCTGCCGGTGCTCGACCTCACCGGCACATTTGTGTTCGCACTGAGCGGCGCAATGGTCGGCGTCCGACACCGCTTCGACCTGTTCGGCCTGCTCGTGCTCGCATTCGCGGCGGGCAATGTCGGAGGCATCACGCGTGACCTGCTGATCGGTGCGGTGCCGCCCCCGGGGATTGCGGACTGGCGCTACATCGCCGTGCCGATTCTCGCCGGGCTGCTCACCTTCCGCTGGCACGACGTCATCGATCGAATGCGCAGCCCCGTCCTCGTCCTCGACGCAGGTGGCCTGGCCCTGTTCGCCGTTTCCGGCGCGCTCAAGGCACTCGACTACCAGCTCGGTCCGTTGACGGCGATTGTCCTCGGCATGCTGACGGGAATCGGCGGAGGCATGCTGCGCGACGTCCTGGCGAACGAGGTGCCCGCCGTGCTGCGCGGCGACGTGTACGCCGTCGCCGCACTGGCCGGCGCCGCCGTGGTGGTCGCTGGGCGCGCACTGGACCTGCCGACCACCCTCGTGGTGGTCGCCGGCGCAGCACTCTGCTTCGGACTCCGGCTCCTCGCGATCCGCAGACGCTGGCAGTTGCCCGTCGCGCGCGAAAGCGGCGGATGATGCGGGGCTACGCGCCCGCGCAGTCCGCCCCGGCCATCCGCGCCGCACCGCCACTGCGCCTGACCTGCACGTAGTAATCGACGTCCACGTCGAGTGCATCCGGTTCGCGCAGTGCGACGTCCACACTGCTCCACTCGCTCGTGGGTCGCAGCACCGTGCACGCATCCGGCCCCGTTCGCACCTCGACCGGCATCGCGAACCCGTCCACTACGTCGGTCCAGCGGTAGCGCAGTGTCGAGCCGTCCAGCGTGTACTCCAGCGTCGGGATCATCGTCGTCGTCAGGTACTGCCGGAACACCGGCGCGAGGTCCGAATCGGTGCGCTCGTCCATGTAGCGCTGCACCTGCTCACCCGTGACGACCTGGTGGCGAAATTCACTGTTGAGGCCGCGCAGGATCTCGCGCCAGCGATCGTCGTCGCCCACGAGCTGACGCATAGTGTGCAGCATGTTGCCGCCCTTGTTGTACATGTCGCCCGAGCCTTCCGCGTTCACCCCGTACTCGGGGATGATCGGGCGGTCGTTCAGGATGCCGTCCCGCAGGCCGTGCACGTACTCGGCACCGGCCCGCTCGTTCTTCTGGCACTCGACATAGAGCGCTTCGGCGTAGTTGCCGAACGCCTCGTGCACCCACATGTCCGCCAGGTCCGCCGTGGTTATGTTGTTGCCCCACCACTCGTGCGCGGTCTCGTGCACGATGATGAAGTCGAAGTCGAGACCGTGGCCGGTCCCCGACCGGTCCCTGCCGCGGTAGCCGTTCTGGTAGCCGTTGCCGTACGCGACCGCTGACTGGTGCTCCATGCCGAGGTGCGGCGTCTCGATCAGCTTGAAGCCGTCCTCGTACCAGGGATACGGGCCGAACCAGCGCTCGAAGCACGCGATCGTCGGCCGCACCTGCACGAACTGGCGACGCGCAGCATCCAGGTTGTAGTCCAGCGGCCAGTAGTCCAGCGTCAGCACCCCGGCCTCGCCCTCCATCACCTCGCCGAAATGCGCGTAGCTGCCCGCGTTGATCGCGATGTTGTAGTTGTTGATCGGGTTGCGCACGAACCACTCGAACGTCGCCGTGCTGTCGTCATTGATGACGGAGCGCAGCCGGCCGTTGGACACGTTCACCATCGGGTGCGGCACCGTGATCGCCACCCGCTGGCTGTCCGGCTCCTCCGCCTGCGTGTCCTTGTTCGGCCACCACACGCTCGCCCCGAGCCCCTGGTTCGCCGTGGCGACCCAAGGGCGATCCAGGCTGTCGCGCAAAACGATCAGACCGCCGTCCCACGGCGGGTTCTCCGCGACCTGCGGCCTGCCGTGGTAGTGCACCGTCACGGTCTGCAGCGTGCCGCTCTGCGGCGCCGCCGGCAGCGTCGCGAAGAACGCATTGCCATCCCGGCGGAACGGCAGCGATCGACCACCCTGCACGATGCTGTCGATCTCCAGCGGCTGCTGCAGGTCGATCTGCAGCTCACTGCCCGATGAAAGGACGCGGTACGTGATCGCGTTCGAGCCGGCGATGCTGCTGTCCGCCGGGTCCACGCGCACCTCGAGATCGTAGAAGACGACGTCCCACCACGACCGCGCCGGGCCGATCGAGCCGCGCAGCGTGTCGGCGCGCGTGTACCCCGGGCGCTGCGGCTGCTGCTGCGCCGTTGCGCAGGCCGGAAGCGTGAAGGCGACCAGCACGAGAAACAGGAGGACGGGACGTCGCATGACCATCTCACTTGTGGTTCCGGTGGACGACTGCTGACGGATAGTAATCGCGGCACCGGGCTCATGCGCCAGTTCGGCCGCACGGGCCCACCCTGCCGGCGCCGTGGCCGCTGGCTCCACTTTACAGCGCCAAGGACTTGACCCGGGGCGGGCGGCACCCCTAGACTTCCGCTCATGACGCCGCAGCCCCAGCGCTCCGAGCCGATCGCCCTGCACGACCGGGCCATGGACAACCTCCGCTTCATCCGCCAGACGATGGAGCAGGCGACGGCGTTCACCGCGGTCCCCGGCCTGGCCGGCATCCTGATGGGCGTGACGGCACTGGGCGCGGCACTGGTCGCAGCGCAGCAGGACGTCGAGGTCGCCTGGCTGGCGGTCTGGGTGGCGGAGGCGACGCTGGCGGTCGTGATCGCCGGGGTAGGCATCGTGCTCAAGGCGCGCGCCGCGGGCGTTCCACTCTTTTCCGGGCCCGCACGCAAGTTCCTGCTCAGCTTCCTGCCGCCGGTCGGCACCGCCGCGCTGCTCACGCCCGCGCTGTACCGGTGGGATGCGGCGGAAGCGATTCCCGGCATGTGGCTGCTGCTGTACGGTGCCGGGATCGTGACGGCCGGAACGTTCTCGGTGCGCGTCGTGCCGCTCATGGGCCTGGCATTCATGACGCTCGGCGGCGCCGCACTCCTCGCCGCGCCTCACGGCGGCGATGCATTCCTGGCCGGCGGGTTCGGCGGATTGCACATCCTGTTCGGCGCCATCATCGCGAGGAAGTATGGCGGCTAAGCCCGCACAGCAGCCTCGCCGCGACGACGCGGGCGACGACGCGCGCGAGCGTGTCACGCCTGCGGAAAGCCCGTCCGCCGCGGCTGCCAGTCTCGATCGCGTCATCCACGAGCGCATGCGGCTGGCGATTCTCAGTGCGCTGGCGGGACGCGAGTCCGTGAGCTTCGTCGAGCTGAAGGCGCTCACCGGCGGCACGGACGGCAACGTGAGCGTGCACGCGCGCCGACTCGAGGAGGCCGGTTACGTCGTGTGCCGGAAGTCGTTCGTGGGGAGGGTGCCCCGCACGGAGTACCGCATTACCGACGAGGGACGTCGTGCGCTGAACGCGTACATCGACCACATGGAGGCGCTCATCCAGCAGGTGCGCGAGCGTTAGGCAGCAGACAGCGGCACGCATCGGGATGGGCCGTTTTTTTCCGCGCCCTAACTTTACTGGGTAAAGGACTACACCGGAGGCAGCATGCACGTCGCGATCATCATGGACGGCAATGGACGATGGGCGCAGGAGCGCGGACTGCCGCGCACCACGGGACACCGCGCCGGCGCGAAGGCGGTACGGCGTATCGTGGAAGCCGCGCCGGGGCTCGGTATCCGCACGCTCACGCTGTACGCCTTTTCCGCGGACAACTGGAAGCGGCCGCGCTCGGAAGTCACACAGCTGCTGCGCCTGTTCATGCGCTACCTGCACCAGGAAACGGAGCGGTGCCGGTCCAACGGCGTGCGGCTGAGCGTGATCGGCCGGCGGGACCGTCTGCCCGACGTGCTCGCGCATGCGATCGAGCGTGCCGAGCGGGAAACGGCGCACTGCGACACGCTGCTGCTGCGCATCGCGATCGACTACTCCGCGCGGGACGCGATCGTCGCGGCGGCCGCGCTGCTGGACGGCACCCGCCCCGACCGCGAGATGTTCGCGGAGGCACTCGGCGCTGCCACGCACGCCGAAGCTGCCGTCCCCGACGTGGACCTGCTGATCCGCACGGGTGGCGAGCAGCGCCTGAGTGATTTCCTGCTGTGGGAGGCCGCGTACGCCGAGCTGTTCTTCACGAGCTGCCGGTGGCCGGACTTCGATGCGGCGGCGCTGGAAGCCGCGCTGGAGGAGTACTGCGGACGTGAGCGTCGCTTTGGTCGGGTGGAAGCGCCGCGCGAGCGCACGGCCGGACTGGCGAGCGCACGCTGAACGAAATCATCCACGGTTCACTGACACCGGACGGACACGATGACAGTCATGAAACGCGTGCGCGACACTCTCCTGATCGGCATCATCTGGGCGTTTGCCTGGGCGCCCGTCGCCATCCTTGCGGGTCTCGTGATCGACCCCGACAACTCGATGGACGAGATGTGGTTCATGATCGGCGCGCTGCCGGGCTTTCTGTGCGGCGTCGTCTTCGCGGTGCTGTCCGGCCTTGCGGGGGGCGGCCGCTCCCGCACCACGGCGCCCCCGCGTGCGGCGCTGCTCGGCGTGCTGAGCGGAGTGATCGTCGGAATCCTGCCATTCCTGGTGGGCGAGTCACAGGTGGCGATGCCGGAGTGGCTGTTCGCGGTTCTGGTGATCGCCGCATTCGCCTTGATGAGCGCGGCGTCGGCGGTGGTGACGTCGATGTGGGCACGCAGGCGGAGTCGCCTTATTGCACCACCAGCGTGAGTCGAAGCAGCCCGGGCTCGGCGACGTCGACCTCGTAGCTGCGCATGACGCGCGTCGTGGCGACGGTGAGCCGCACCGTCGCGCCCGGCTCGAATCCGCACAGCAGGAAGCTGCCGTTCTCCGCAGTCATCGCCGTGCGCGTGCGCGCCGGGACCTCTGCTCCGGCACGTGAGTCATCGGCGGGCGTCCACAGCGCAGCCACGCTCGCCCCGGGAACCGCCGCTCCCTCCGCGGCGTCCACCACGAATCCCGCGATCGCGGTGCGCCCGTCGGCAACCGGACGTTCGGCGCAGCCCGGCGGGCGCGGGATGCCGAGCGCGACGCGCACCGTTCCGCGCGCCGGTACCACCACGCGCAGCGGCTGAACCGGCAGGCCCAGCGAATCCGCGGCAGGGTGAACGAACGCGATCTCGTGCTCGCCTGCGGCGACGTTGCGCAGCAGGAACTCGCCACGCGCACTGGTCACGACCGCGCGGCCGCCGGACACGAGGA
>DASTYK010000056.1 GCA_035764935.1 Longimicrobiales bacterium
ACTTCGTCGCACTTATGACCACGCACGCGACGATGATTCGCGTGAATCCCCGTATCGCAGTACTCTGGGGCCAGCTACAGGAGCTGGAACGTACGAACGTTCGACCCGGTATAAGCCTTGCACTTCCGCGTCTTCCAGATCTGGCGTTCATTCACATCGATGCAGGGGGTCAGGATGTCTCGCCTGTCCGCTGTAGGATCGCTACGCGCGCTCCTGTTCTCGATGCTGGCGGTCCTCGCGGCACAGCCTGCACAGGGACAGTACTTCGGCCGGCAGAAGGTGCAGTATGAGGATTTCGACTGGCAGGTCCTGAAGTCCGACCACTTCAGCATCTACCACTACCCCGGCACCGAGATCATCACGAACGACGCGGCGCGGATGGCGGAGCGGTGGTATACGCGGCTGTCCTACGCGTTCCAGCACGAGTTCGACGAGAAGCCCCTCATCTTCTACGCGGACCATCCGGATTTCCAGCAGACCAACGTGATCTCCAGTGCGCTGACCGAAGGCACGGGGGGTGTCACGGAGGGGCTGAAGAACCGGGTGATCATGCCGTGGACCGGCGTCTACGAGGACAACGATCACGTCCTCGGCCACGAGCTGGTGCACGTGTTCCAGTACGACGTCGCACAGACGGGTCCGACCGGGCTGCAGGGGCTGAACACGCTGCCGCTGTTCCTGATCGAAGGGATGGCGGAGTACCTGTCGCTCGGGCGCGTGGACGCGAACACCGCGATGTGGCTGCGCGACGCAGCCCTTCGTGGCGAGCTGCCGACCATCCAGCAGCTCGGACGGGACCCGCGATTCTTCCCGTACCGCTATGGCCAGGCGCTGTGGGCGTACATCGCCGGGCGCTGGGGCGACCGCGCGGTGACGGAGCTGTTCCGCTTCGCGACGCGTGCCGGGTGGGAGACCGCGCTGGAGCGCGTGCTCGGCGTCACCTCGGAGCAGATCTCGGAGCAGTGGATCGAGTCGATCCGCACGGCCTATCTCCCGGCCATCCAGGGGCGGCAGCGGCCGGAGGATGCGGGCACGCCGCTGCTGGTGAGCGACGAGCTGGGCGCGATGCACCTGGCGCCGGCAGTGAGCCCGGACGGGCGTTTCGTCGCATACTTCGGTCGTCGTGACCTTTTCACCGTCGATCTCTACCTCGCCGACGCGGTTACCGGCCGCGTGATCCGCGAGCTGGCGAGCCCGCAGAACAGCCCGCATTACGACGCGCTCAGCTTCATCCAGTCGTCGGGCGCCTGGTCGCCGGACAGCCGGATGTTCGCATACGTGACCTTTGAAGAGGGCGACAACCGGATCGAGATCGTCGACGTCGAGCGAGGCAACGTGGTGCGCAAGCTCGAGCCGGCCGGCGTGGGCGCCGTGTCGAGCCCGACCTGGTCGCCCGACGGCCGGACGCTCGCGTTTTCCGGCATGCGCAACGGCCTGGGCGACCTGTTCCTGATGCACATCGAGTCGGGCGACGTGAGGCAGCTGACGGAGGACCGCTACTCGAACCTGCACCCGGACTTCTCGCCCGACGGCAGCAAGATCGTCTACTCCACGGACGAGGGACCGGACACGAATTTCGAGACGCTGGTCTTCGGGCAGCAGCGGCTGGCGATGATCGACGTGCAGACGGGGCAGCGTGAGCTGATCGACGCGTTCCCCGGGGTAAAGCACATCAACCCGCAGTACTCGCCCGACGGGCGCAGCCTCTACTTCATCGGCAACCCCGAGGGCTTCAGCGACATCTTCAGGCTGGACCTGCAGAGCGGCGAGATCTTCCAGATCACGCGTGTCGCGACGGGCGTGAGCGGCGTGACGGACATGTCGCCTGCGCTGAGCGTCGCGGACCGCACGGGCCGCATGCTGTTCTCCGTGTTCATCAATGCGGGCCAGCACATCTACGGGCTGGAGCCCGCGCGCACGACGGGCACGCTGGTCCGATCGGATATCGCCGATCCGACCTCGGTCGCGGCCGTGCTGCCGCCCGTGCAGGCAGTCGGCAGCGGGCTCGTTTACGAGTACCTGGCGGAGCCGGAGCGCGGACTGCCGCCGGCGAACGTCGCTTTCGAAGTCCAGGAGTACAGCCCGAGCATCTCGCTCGACTACATCGGCGCGCCGTCACTGGGCGTCGGGGTGAGCAGCTTCGGCACGGGCGTGGTCGGTGGCGTGTCCGCGTTCTTCTCGGACATGCTGGGCGATCACCAGCTCGGCGTCGCGGTCCAGGCACAGGGCGAGCTCAAGGACATCGGCGGCATCGCCCAGTACATCAATGCCAAGAACCGGTGGAACTGGGGTGCCGTCGTCGGACACATCCCGTACCTGACGGGGTTCTGGGCGCAGGCCGCCGGTCCCCAGCCGGGCACGACCGAGCTGCAGCAGTACCGCCAGCGCATCTACGTGGACCAGGCGGGGCTGCTCACGCACTACCCGTTCTCCATGACCCGTCGCTTCGAGATGTCGGCCGGGTACACGCGCTACGGCTTCGACACCGAGGTGTGGCGCGTCGTCTTCGACAACGCGACCGGCAGGCAGCTCACGGATGTCATCCGCGAGGATGTCGAGTCGCGTGACCCGCTGCATTTCTTCGAAGTGTCGGCGGCCTTCGTGGGCGACAATTCGTACTTCGGCTTCACGTCGCCGATCTCGGGTGAGCGCTTCCGCCTCTCCGCCTCACCGACATTCGGCTCGCTCGACTACACCACGGTCGTCGCCGACTACCGGCGCTACTTCTTCATGCGACCGGTGTCACTCGCGATGCGCGGCATGCACCTCGGCCGCTACGGCGCCGGCGCGGAGGGGATCGCCGATGACAACACGCGTGTGCTGAACGACATCTATGTCGGCTACGAGACCCTGGTGCGCGGCTACGCGTCGGACTCCTTCGAAGTGACCGAGTGCCACCCGACCGAGACCGACGCCTGCCCGGAGTACGGCCGCCTCTTCGGCTCGCGGATCGCCGTCGCGAACTTCGAGCTGCGCATCCCGCTGCTCGGCACGAACGACTTCGGGCTGATCAACTTCCCCTACGCCCCGCTCGAGCTGTCGCCCTTCTTCGACGCGGGCGTCGCCTGGTCGAGCGGCGAGGAGCCGACGTTCGAGTTCTCTCGCCGCACGCCCGAGCGCGTGCCCGTCTTCTCGACCGGCATCTCGGCGCGCGTGAACCTGCTCGGCTTCATGGTGCTGGAGACCTACTACGCGTATCCGTTCCAGCGGCCGGACGAAGGATGGCACTGGGGCTTCGTGATTTCGCCGGGATGGTAGTTGAGCGCGGAGTGACATGATGAACGGGCCGTCCGATATCGGGCGGCCCGTTTTCCATTTCATGGCTCGCACGTGCGCGGGAGACATGCGCGTGCGCGCTTACTTTGCCCGGATGCGGCGGCTGCATCAGCGAGGGCGCACGGTCGGAGCGCAGGCGCCCGCGCCCGGGCAGGTGCGAGCCGTGCCTGTGCTTCTGCGCGGCGTCAGCGTCTGTCAGACGACGTCCACGGCGTGAGATCGCTGCCGTTCGGCCGCTGCTTCCTGCTTCCTGCCCTACTTCCTCAGGATCTTTGTTTCGCCGTGCCTCGGGATCCACAGGTCGTGCTCGGGCAGGCCGGCGTTCTGCCATGCGGCCCGGGTGCGCTGCGGGGGGTCGAGCGGGGGTTCGTCGGACAGGCGGAAGGTGCCCCAGTGCATGGCGGCGAAGAGGCCGCGGGCGCCGAGCTGCTGGTAGGCCTCGACGGCCTCCTCCGGTGACATGTGCGCCGGCTGCATGAACCAGCGAGGCTCGTAGGCGCCGATGGGAAGCAGCACGGCGTCGAAGGGAGAGTGCTCGCGGCCGATGTGGTCGTAGAACGGGGCGAGCGCGCTGTCACCGCCGTAGTAGACGTTGACGCCGTCGGCACGCAGGGCGAAGGAGGCCCAGAGGCGCGGGCTGGCCGCCGGCCCGCGGCGCGTCCAGTGGCGGGCGGGCAGCGCGGTCACCTCCAGCTCGCCCGCCTTTGTACGCACGCGCGTGCCCTCCCACCAGTCGAGGTCGGTCGCGCTCCTGATGCCCTGCCGACGCAGCCAGTCCGCATGGCCCAGGGGCGCGATCCACTGCAGCCCTTCACCGAACCGCCGGTGGAGGCGGCGCACGGTCGGCCGGTCCAGGTGGTCGAAGTGGTCGTGCGACAGGAGCACCGCATCGATGGGCGGCAGCTCGTCGAATGCGACGCCCGGCGGCCGGATCCGGGCGGGCCCGGCCCACTGCACGGGCGAGACACGCCGGCTCCAGACGGGGTCGGTCAGCAGGTTGGCGCCGGGAAGCTGGATCAGGTACGTCGAATGGCCGACCCACGTGAGGCGGACTTCGCCCGCGACCCTGTCGACGAGCTGGGGCCGTGCGGGCTGCAGCTCATCCGGACGCGGATCAGGAGCGACGCCCTCGCGCAGCCGGGCAAGGCGCCAGCGGAGAAAATGGGAAAACGAGCGACGATCCGCCGGTGTGAACCACGGATCGAGGAACACGCCGCCGGGCCCGCGCACGGAGCGCGGCCGCTCACTGCTCATTGTCGGGGGAGGCTGGTCAGAGCGCGCGACCGGCGGCCGCGCGCTCCCGGAACTACCGGCCGCGGCGCTTGGCGCGCGCGGTACGACGACGCGCGTCCGCCGCCTTCCGCTTCTTCGCCTCGCTGGGCTTCTCGTAGAAGCGCTTCTTCTTCATGTCCTTGAAGAGCCCCGAGCGCAGCATCTTGCGACGGAACTGCTTCAGCGCCCACTCGATGCGATCGCCTTCGCCGATCTGGATCTCGATCATAACACTCCCGGTAGTCCTTGCGACATCCAAGCCATTTAAGGTAAGCAGGGACCCATCGGGTGTCCAGCCATTGGGGAGGCGGGAGTGTCCGATGCCCGGGCGACGCCCGGTTCCCGGGCTGGCGGAGTTCTGCCGCGTTGCGCCGGGTCCTCTTTTCGGGTCCCCAGTCTCGCACACGCACACGCACGTGCACACGGGTGTTGCAGGGCTGCTGTCCCCGCGCGGCGTCGGCAGCGGTTGGGTCAGATTCGTCCCTGCCTTGCGGTCGATGGCGGCTCTGCGTGTTTGGGAGCGGGAACGGGGGCACCGGGCACGGGCACGGGCGGGCACGCGATTCGGGTCACGACGCCGCGCAGAAGCCGCAGCCCCGCCACACCCATGTGCGCGTGCGTGTGCGTGTGCGAGACTCGCGACCCCGAAAGCGCCCACCGGCAGAGTTCCGTGGTAGCACGCGATTCTCGCGTGCCCTCGCAGAGCTCGTGGCAGCCGGCGAGAAGCCCGCGACTTTACTCCCCGCCCCCCGTTTCCCACATTCCGGTGTTCCTCCCCCCTCTCAAGGAAATCCGCGGTTGCAGCGCAGGCACTACCACCTGATCGGCATCGCCGGCACGGCGATGGGCTCGCTGGCGGGGCTGCTGAAGTCGGCCGGGCATCACGTCACCGGCTCCGACGAAAACGTCTACCCGCCGATGTCGACGCAGCTGCAGTCGCTGGGCATTCCGTACGCGGAAGGCTTCGGCCCGCAGAATCTCGATCCGCGGCCGGACGTGGTCGTCGTCGGAAACGCGATCTCGCGCGGCAATCCCGAGCTGGAGTACGTCCTCGACGAGGGGCTGTACTACACGGCGGCGGCGGTCGTGATC
The DNA here is from genome assembly GCA_035764935.1 of Longimicrobiales bacterium. Classification (NCBI taxonomy): domain Bacteria; kingdom Pseudomonadati; phylum Gemmatimonadota; class Longimicrobiia; order Longimicrobiales; species Longimicrobiales bacterium. The sequence continues at coordinate 5,641 of DASTYK010000056.1, forward strand.
AAGGAGGAGTTCCTGCGTGGCCGGCATGTGCTGGCGGTCGCGGGCACGCACGGCAAGACCACCACCACGTCCATCCTGGCCTGGCTGCTCGAGGTCGCGGGGTTCAACCCGTCGTTCCTGATCGGCGGTGTGGCCGAGAACTTCGGCAGCTCGTTCCGCCTGACCGACTCCGACTACTTCGTGATCGAGGCCGACGAGTACGACACCGCGTACTTCGACAAGGGTCCGAAGATGTGGCACTACCTGCCGCGCACGGCCATCGTCGGCAACATCGAGTTCGATCACGCGGACATCTACCGCGACGAGGAGGCGTACCGCTTCGCGTTCTCGCGCTTCATCAACCAGATCCCGCGCAGTGGCACGCTGGTGGCCGGCTGGGAGTCGCCGATCGTGCGTGAGCTCGCGGCGAATTCGTTCGCGCCGGTTGCATCGTTCGGGTTGACCGAAGCCGCCCTGACCTGGGCCGCGCGCGACATCCGCTACGACGAGGACATGACGCGCTTCGTCGTGCTGCACGAAGGCCGTGAGTGGGGCACAGTCGAGACACCGCTCGCCGGTGCGTACAACGTGCGCAACTGTCTCGCGGCGATCGGCGCCGCCCATGCGGTGGGTGCCGAGCCGGCGAAGGTGCAGGAAGCGCTGCGCACGTTCCGCTCGGTGCGACGTCGCATGGAGCTGCGCGGCGTGGTGCGCGGCGTCACCGTGATCGACGACTTCGCGCATCATCCGACTGCGGTGGACGGGACCCTGCGCGCTGCGCGGCAGCGCTACGACGGGCGTCGCATCGTCGCGGTGTTCGAGCCGCGCAGCTATACGGCACAGCGTCGCGAATTCCAGGAACCGTACACGCGCGCGCTCGAGCTGGCGGACGAGATCGTTCTTGCCGGACTGTTCCATCCGGAACGCTACACGAAACAGACGGCGCTCGACCCGCACGAGGTCGTCGCGTCGCTGCAGTCGAGCGGCCGCGTGGCCGCCTACATCCCTGAGGTCGACAGGATCGTCGCGCACCTCGCGGACAGCGCGAGCGACGGTGACGTGATCGTCATCATGTCGAACGGCGGCTTCGGCGGGATCCATGACAAGCTCCTCGCCGCCCTGGAAAATCATCGCACCACCACCCCGGGAGAGCACGATGCGTAGCAAGACCTTCGTCGTACTGGCGCTGCTGCTGGTTGCGACGCCGCTCAGCGCGCAGAAGCGGGCGTTCACGCCAGCCGACTGGTATCGGCTGACCACGCTGAGTGATCCGGCGCTGTCGCCGGACGGCTCGCAGATCGCGTTCACCGTGACGACGGTGAAGGAGAAGGAGAACAAGCGGCACTCGGAGATCTGGGTGGTGCCGGCGCGCGGTGGCGAGCCGGTCCGCTTCACGGCGCCCGGCGTGGAGAGCTCGAGCCCGTGGTGGTCGCCGGATGGTTCGCTGCTGCTGTTCACGTCGCGGCGGCCCGGCGGCGACGGCGACGGCAACACGTGGGCGCTGCGGATGGACCGACCGGGCGGCGAGGCGTTCCAGGCAGATGGCTACCGCCGTGGCTCGATGCCGAGGAGCGGCGCGTTCGTGGTCTTTGCCGAGGAGCCGGACGGCGACGAGGAGTCCGACTCGACGGAGGCGGAAGGCCCGTTCGCGAAGATGAAGCCGATGGCGCGGCCGCCGCACGACGCGATCACGCAACCACTGAACTCGGCGCGCTTCGACGGCATGCACATCGTCGATCTGCCGTACAAGCGAAATGGCCCGGGCTTCACGCCGAACCGCGACGAGCCGCGCGAGTGGCAGGCCGCGCAGATCTACCGCCAGGCGCTCGGCGACACGGCCAGGGTGCAGCTCACGCGCGCAGCCTATTCGCATCGCAATGTTGCCGTCTCGCCCGACGGCCGCTGGATCGCGTTCACCGCGGACGCCTCACTGCGGCCGGACTCCGTCGTCGAGGCCGAACGCGACTCGCTCGCGCGCCTGCCGTACGACCCGGTCCGCGACGAGCAGCCGCGCAATGACGTGGACATCTACGTGATGCCGATCGACGGCGGCGAGCCGCGCAAGGTGGCGGAGCACATGGGCAACGAAGCACAGCTCACGTGGTCGCCGGACAGCCGCCGCATCGCGTTCATGGCGAGCGAGACACGCACCGCGCCGCGCCGCATCTACATCGTGGACCGCCAGGGCGGCACCCCGCGCAACGTGCTGACCGACTGGCAGTACGAGCCGTCCGGGATGGAGTGGCGCTCCGGTGATGAGTTGCTGTTCACGGCAGCGATCGGCGGACGCACGGCGCTGCACCGGCTCGATACGGACGATGGCCGGATCACGGAGCTGCTCGGCGGACGCCGTCGCATCAACGACGTGAGCTACGACCGCGACATGGAGCGCGTCGCCTACGTCGCGACGTCGGTCACCGCGCCCACGGAGCTGTACGTCGCCGACGTCGACGGCGACAACGAGCGTCGCCTGACGGCATTCAATGAGGCGCTCAACGCGGAGATCGCGTGGCCGGAGGCGGAGCGTTTCACGTACGAGTCGGTCGGAGGCCGCGAGATCGAGGCGTGGCTGATGAAGCCGTACGGCTACCAGGAGGGGCAGAAGTATCCGCTCGTCCTCTACATCCACGGTGGCCCGCACTCCGCGTACGGCGAGAACTGGTTCGACGAGTTCCACAACATCGCGGGCGCCGGGATGTTCGTGCTGTACACGAACCCGCGCGGCTCCTCGGGCTACGGCGCCGACTTCACGTACACGACACGCGCGCGCTGGGGCATGGAGGACTACGAGGACATCATGAAGGCGGTCGATATCGTCGCGCAGCGGCCGGACGTCGACTCGACGCGCATGGGCGTGACGGGCGGCAGCTACGGCGGCTTCATGACCGCGTGGATCACGACGAAGACAGACCGGTTCAAGGCAGCGCAGACCGACCGCATGATCTCCAACTGGTGGTCATGGTACGGCACCAGCGACGCGCAGGGGCTGACGGAGTTCGAGTTCCATGGCAAGCCGTGGGACAACCCCGAGCTCTACGACGAGCTTTCCCCCATCCGCTACGCGCGCAACGTGAGCACGCCGACGCTGATCGTGCAGTCCGAGGAAGACCACCGCACGCCGATGACGGACGCGGAGCAGTGGTTCGTCGCGCTGAAGAAGCACGGTGTGCCGGTCGAGTTCGTCCGTTACCCACGTTCGACGCATGACCTGTCGCGCACCGGCGAGCCATGGCTGCTCGTGGACCGGCTCGGCCGGCTGAGACAGTGGTTCTCGCACTGGCTGGAGGTTGATCCGGCGGTGACGGCGGATCAGCAGTAGTCGCTCCCGAAGAGCCCGGGCCGTTTTCCCAGGCTCTTCGATTTTTCAACCTGTTTGTCGACCACAGAGCGCACCGAGAACACTGAGACTGCACAGAGTCTTTCTTGCAAGGGTCTGCGGCCACCGCACGCTCGAGGCCCGGCGTCGAGCGTTCGGCCACGAGAATCCAACAAGAACTAATAAGGAACTGTAATGACGACCCCGCAGCGTGAGGCCGGGTGATGAATCCTCCGTGCCGTCCTCAGTGCCTTCTGTGCGCTCCGTGGTAGAAAATTGAATCAGTACTGCTCGGCAAACACAGCCGACAGCCGCTCGACCACCCTGCTCCGCCATGGCCGCGTTCTCCACGTCTCGAGATCGAACTCCACAGCACGCTCGAGGTCCTCGAGGAACTGCTCCTCGAGAGACTGCGCGAAGCTCGCGTCCTGGATCGCCACGATGTTTTCGTTGTTCAGCTCCTTGGAGCGGATGTCCATGTTGGCGGAGCCGACGATGCTCCAGATGCCGTCGGCGACGAGCAGCTTGGAATGGACCATCGTCGGCTGGTACTCGTAGATGCGGACGCCGGCCTCGAGGAGCGGCTCGTAGTAGTAGTGGCTGGTGCGGCGGATCGGGGCGGCGTCGGTGTGCTCGTTCGGCATGAGCAGCCGGACGTCGACGCCGTCACGGGCGCGCTGCGCCAGGATGTGCCGGGTGTTGCGGTCCGGCGTAAAGTACGGGGTGGTGATGTAGAGGCGCTCGCGCGCGCTCAGGAACGTGAGCAGAAAGAACAGGCGGAGCGGGTACTCGTCGGAGGATGGTGAGCTGACTACGCCTGTGTGCCAGTCGATGCGATGAGCCGCCGATCCAGGATCCTCGTAGGAGTCGTGGTCGGGGTAGTGATCGGTGCTGGTCAGGATCTCGCCGCAGGTGTAGGCCCAGAGCTCCGTGAACGCGGGCTGCAGTGTTCCGGCCGCGCAGCCGGTCAGACGCACCATGTCATCGCGCCACTCGTCCTCGTTGCGCGCGTCACCGACCCACTTGTCGCCGAATGCGGCGCCGCCGGTGTAGCCGATCCGCCCATCGATCACGATCGCGCGACGGTGGTTCCGGCGGTGCACACGCGTGAGCTTGCCGAACACCGGCGGCCGGTATCGCTCGACCTTGCCACCCGCCTGTCGCAGTCGCTCGACCCCGTCATCCGGAATCCGCAGCCCACCGATCGCGTCGACGAGCACGCGCACCTCGACGCCATCGGCAGCGCGTCGCGCGAGGACGTCGAGCACCTTCTCAGAGATGTCGCCCGGTTCCCAGATGTAAGCGGACACGTTGATTGTGCGCTCCGCGCGCTCGAAGTCCTCGAGCATCCGCGGGAAATAGCTGTCACCGTTGCTGAGCAGCTCAGCGGTCCCGCCGTGGCGGATCGGGGCATTCACGATCCCGGCAATGCCCCGCATGAAGTCGGCACTGCCGAGCGGCGGTCCGGCATGCGACCAGATCCGGTCGGGGCGGCGCCCGAGTTTGAAGAACAGCGTGATGATGGCGGTCCCGATCGCCAGCACGCCGATGGCGGCGAGGACGTTCATCCACCAGGGTCCGGCGAGGATGTCGCTCATTCGAACGTACCGTCGATGTGCGGGTCTACCGCGTCGACGAAGTCGACGCGCGCGAACAGCGGGTGATGGTCGGAGCCGAAGACACGCGCCGAGCGATCGCCGGGCACCTCATCGATCCGCTCGACGCAGACGTCGCGAATCCGGTTGGCCGGCGAACGATAGAGTACGTAGTCGAGCGGCAGGCGCACGCGTGCGTGATAGGTGTGGCGCCACGTCCCGACCCGCCGGGCCAGGTGCAGCCCGCCATCGAGCAGCGCCCGCACGACCGGATCGCGCATGCCGAGCGGCGCATTGAGGTCGGCGCCGAGCACGACACTGGCCGCGTGCTCCGGATCGATGAGACGGTGCGCGAGCTCGGCGGCCTGGACCAGGCGACCGGCACCGTAGCGGATCTGCCAGCCGCCCGGCGGCGAACCGCCCGTGTCGAGATGCGCGCTGGCGAGCACGAGCTCCGGCAGCCCCGCGATGTGCGTGGTCAGCGCGACGCGCCGCTGCCGCACGTACGGCAGCAGAAACGCGTGCGTGCCTTCCAGTGCGACACTGGAAAGAATCGCATTGCCCCGATCGCTGCGATGCACGCCGTTTCGCATGGAGGGCGCGTAGCGGAGGCTGAAGCCCATCAGCTCGGCAACCTCCAGGACGTCGGTACGACCCGGCACGATCCGGCCGCCGTGTCGCGTATCGTGCGGCCGCTCCGGCACATCGGCCCCACCGCGATAGGCCTCCTGCAGCAGCAGCACCAGCGGGCGGTCGCTGCGCAGGCCGAACTCGTCGTACGCACCGTCCTGTATGCGGCGTAGCAGCTCGCCGATGTCGGCGCGGCCGATCGCGACGTTCCAGCAGACGATGTCGAGCCCCGTGACCGGGTGGGCCAGGCGCGGCGCCAGGTCCAGTGCGACGGCAGACCCGACGTTGCGCCGCCATGCGGCCAGTTCGGGGTGCAGGTGAGGCTCGTGAACCGGCTCGAGCGCGGGGTAGCCCGGCGCACGTGCGAGCAGGGGGCGAGCAGGCGGGCGCCGGGACGTCGCATCACCGTCGTTGTTCGTCGCGGTCATCGCTCGTCACAGAGGCAAGAGAAGCGCCAGAGAGCGCGTCCGCCGAGGCGGGAAAGACGACCGGTCCTGCCGGTCACCGTTGTGGATCCTCACGGAAACCTTGCGAGCATCCCGCCGAGGGCTCAACTTGCCGCCTTCCCAAATGGAAATGCCCTGATCGGGCACCCCAGACGTGCAATACGACAGGATCGGGCGGGTCCCGGCGCCGTGGCGCGTTCTCACCGCGGATGCCTCCGGCGGTGCCGTGTCGAAATCCAGCCCCGGCGAGGCTGCCGGGTGAAATCCTCACGAGGTGACGAATGAATTTCATCGAGAGCCTGGAATCCGGCGCGAACTGGGTGCAGGGTGTTCTGGATCCGATCGCCAGCTTCGGCCCCAGCTTCAACGGCGAGGCGGTGCCGCTCTTCGCGATCCTGCTGATCGGCACCGGCATCTTCCTGACGCTGCGGCTCGGCTTCGTCCAGATCCGGCGCCTGGGTCACGGCTTCGGGGTGACGAGCGGCAAGTACGACGACCCCAACGAGCCCGGCGACGTCTCGCACTTCCAGGCGCTCTCGACGGCTCTCTCGGCCACGGTCGGAATCGGCAACATCGCGGGTGTGGCGATCGCGATCCATTACGGTGGACCCGGCGCGCTGTTCTGGATGTGGCTGACGGCGTTCCTCGGCATGGCGACCAAGTACTCCGAGGTCACGCTCGCGCAGCATTACCGGCACGTGCAGGGCCCGGACTACGACGCCAAGAAGTGGGAGGGCACCGTCTCGGGCGGCCCGATGTACTACATCGAGCGCGGCCTCGGTCCGAAGTTCAAGTGGATGGCGGTGCTGTTCGCCGTGCTGCTCGGTCTGACTGCGTTCCTCACCGGCAACGCGATCCAGGCGAACACCCTCGCCGACACCGTGCAGACGCAGTGGAACGTTTCGCCGGCCGTCACGGGCATCATCAGCGCGGCCATCGTGGGTGCGGTGATTCTCGGCGGCATCACGCGGATCGGTGCGGTCACGGGCGTACTGGCCCCACTGATGGCGGCGATCTATGTGGGTGGCGCCCTGATCGTCATCCTGATGAACCTCGGCGACGTCATTCCGACGTTCGGGCTCATCTTCCGCGAGGCGTTCAACCCGACCGCGGGCGTGGCGGGCACCGGGATGGGTGCGATCCTGGTGACGATGATCTGGGGTGTGCGACGCGGCCTCTTCTCCAACGAGGCCGGCCAGGGCTCCGCTCCGATCGCGCATGCGGCTGCAAAGACGGACGAGCCGGTCTCCGAGGGCGTCGTCGCGCTGCTCGAGCCGTTCATCGATACGCTCGTCATCTGCACGATGACCGGACTGGTCATCATCATGACGAACGTCTGGGACGACAAGCACCCGACGGAGCTTGCGATCTCGGGAGGCGATGTCACGTGGGTCGCCGACCTGCCCGACGGCAGCATCGCCCGCTCCGCGCCGATGCCCGACGAGTACCGCATCGAGAACGGTCTGCCGGTCATCACCAACCCCGGCGACTCGCGCTTCGGCTGGCACGACGTGCGTGTCGACGAGTTCTTCACCGACGTGAACCAGACGCAGCCGTTCACCGGCGTCATCTATCCGGCGCGCGGCGTCGCGGTCGGCGCGGACGGCACCGAGTACCAGGCCCTCTACGGCGACGCGGTCGAGACGGGTGCGCCGCTCACGATGCTCGGCTTCCAGGTCGGACTGCCCGGCACCTTCGGCCAGTACATCGTCGTGCTCGGCGTGCTGCTCTTCGCGATCTCGACTGCGATCTCCTGGAGCTACTACGGCGACCGCTGCGCCCACTACCTGTTCGGCGCAAAGGCGGTCATGCCGTACCGCATCGTGTTCGTGCTCATGCACTTCGTGGGTGCGGTCGCATCACTCGACGCGATCTGGGCGCTCGGCGACACGTTCCTGGCGATCGTGGTGTTCCCGAACCTGATCGCGCTGCTGCTGCTGAGCGGCAAGGTTGCAGAGCTGACGAAGAGCTACTTCGACCGCCGGCCGTGGGAGGAAAACGCACGGGTGCATGCGGAACTGAAGAAGTCGACTGTCGGCAAGTAGGTTCTTCGGGCTTCTCTTTTGTACCACGGAGAGCAC
>DASTYK010000057.1 GCA_035764935.1 Longimicrobiales bacterium
CGCCCGCGCATCGCTGGAGGCAGCATTCGCAGGCGACCCGTTCAACGTGTGGGTCAAGAACACGCTGGACCTTCTCGACACGTACCCGCAGTACGTCGAGCGCACGACGCCGCGCTTCGCGTTCTTCCTTCACCGCGACGAGGCGGACCTGCTCTTCCCGTATGCCGCTGCGCTGGCCGAGGAGGCATACGACGCGATCTCGGAACGCTACGGCCATGAGCCGGAGACGCCCGTTCGCGTCGAGGTCTACCCGCGCCACGCCGATTTCTCCGTGCGTACGGTCGGCCTCGCCGGTCTCGGCGCGCTGGGCGTCAGCTTCGGCAGCATTCTCGCCATGGACTCGCCCGCTGCGCGCGAGCCCGGTTCCTTCCACTGGGGCTCCACGCTCTGGCACGAGATCGCCCACGCCGTGACGCTCGGCGCGTCGGCGCACCGTGTGCCACGCTGGTTGACCGAAGGGATCAGCGTGCGCGAGGAGCGGCGCGCGCGGCCCGGCTGGGGAGACGGGTTCTCGATCGACTTCGCGCTCGCGTACACCGCAGGCCGGCTGCGCTCGCCGAGCGAGCTCAACGACGGATTCGTCCGCCCGCGCTTCCCGGGCGAAGTCGGGCTGTCGTACTACATGGCGTCGCTGGTCGTGGAATGGATCGAGGAGACCCGCGGCCCCGGAGCGCTGCGCTCGATGCTGTCGGCATACCGGGATGGCCGCTCGAACACGGATGTGCTGCAGCGGGTGCTCGGCATGTCGCCGGAGCACGTGGACCGTGCGTTCGACGAATGGCTGAGAGCGCGCTACGCCACGCAGCTCGCTGCGGTGGAGGTCGAGGACGGGCGTGCGGGTGGCGCGTTCCTGGAGCGCCTCGCCGAGGGGCGGCGTGCGCTGGAGGGCGGCGAGCTGTCCTCGGCGGAGAGCGCCCTTCGGGACGCGATCACCCTTTTCCCGGATTACACCGGTGCCGACTCGCCGCGTCGCCTGCTCGCGCGCATCCGGCTCCAGCAGGGTGACACGGCCGCGGCGGCGGAGCTGCTCGCGCAGCACGTCGCGGTCGCGGGCACCGACCTGGACGCGCACCGCGAGCTGGCCGGACTGTACGCGTCGCTCGGCGATCACACCCGGGCAGCGGAGGCGCTCGCCCGTGCGGTCTACATCCATCCGTACGACCCCGCTCTCCATCGCGAGATCGCGGCGCATTACGAGGCGATCGGCGACGTGGAGGGGGTGGTGCGTGCGCGCGCGGCACTCGTCGCGCTCGGCCCGGTGGACCGGGCGGAGGCGCTCTACCAGCTCGCGCTCGCACACCACCGCGCAGGCGACGACAGTGCGGCGCGTCGCACGGTGTTGCAGGCCCTCGAGATCGCGCCGAACTACGAGGCCGCGCAGATGCTGCTGCTGGAGGTGCGTCGATGAAGCGCTGGTTCTTCCTCCTGGCGCTGCTCGTGAGCGTTCCGGCGGCGGGTGCGCTGCTCGAAGCGCGCGCGCCCCGGCAGACACAGGACAGGCAGCGCCCGGAGCGCTGGCCGGACAACACGGAGTACGACGGCACGTTCAAGTTCGCGCGCATCTGGTACGACACGCGCGGGTTCCGCCGCTTCGGGGAGCCGCCCTGGCATCACGACTACCCGTTCGCGGAGCGCAACCTTGGCAGCATCCTCGGGGAGCTGACCCTGGTGCGGGCGTTCCGCGAGGGCGGCAACGTGTTCCGGCTGGGCGACCCCGAGCTGTTCCGCTACCCCGTGGCGATCCTGTCCGAGCCGGGGGAATGGGAGCCGAGCGACGAGGAGATCGAGGCACTGCGCGCGTACCTGCAGAAGGGCGGCTTCGTCATGTTCGACGATTTCACGGGTGAGCGTGCGCTGCGCCAGCTCGCGGCGAACATGCAGAAGGCCTGGCCGGGCATCGTCCCGGTCCCGCTCACCAGGGACGCGCCGATCTTCCAGTCCTTCTTCGAGATCGAGACGCTCGAGATGCTGCACCCGTACCGGGGTGTGCCGGCGCAATTCTTCGGCTTCTTCGTGGACAACGACGCATCGAAGCGGATGGTCGCGGTGGCGAACTACAACAACGACCTGGGCGAGCTGTGGGAGTACTCGGCCGAGGGGTTCTTCCCCGTCGACCTGACCAACGAGGCGTACAAGTTCGGCGTGAACTACGTGCTGTACACGCTGACGCGCTAGACGGCAACAACAGGGGGCACGCGTGGCGATGGCATCGGTCGTGACGGAACAGCAGGCAGCGCTCGGTCGGGACGACGTCGAGCTGGCGGAGCGGATGAGTGCGGGCGCGCAGCGTGTCCGGGCCGAGCTGCGCAAGCGCATCATCGGACAGGACGCGGTCATCGACGAGATGCTGCTGACACTCTTCGTGGGTGGCAACTCGCTGATCATCGGCGTGCCCGGCCTCGCGAAAACGCTGCTGGTGCAGTCGCTCGCGCAGGTGCTCACGCTCGATTTCGCGCGCATCCAGTTCACCCCCGACCTGATGCCGTCGGATATCACGGGCACGGACATCCTGCAGGAGGACGAGAACGGCCGCCGCACCATGACGTTCGCGCCGGGCCCCGTGTTCACCAACGTGCTGCTGGCCGATGAGATCAACCGCACGCCCCCCAAGACGCAGTCTGCGCTGCTCGAGGCGATGCAGGAGCACCGGGTCACGGTGCAGGGAAGGACGTACACGCTGGAGGAGCCGTTCCACGTGTTCGCGACGCAGAACCCGATCGAGCTGGAGGGCACGTACCCGCTGCCCGAAGCCCAGCTCGACCGGTTCATGTTCCAGATCGTCATCGACCACATGCCGGAGCAGGACGAGCTCGCAGTCGTGCGGGCGACGACGTCGACGGCCGGCGAAGCACCCCAGCAGGTGATGACGGGCGACGAGTTGCTCGCGTACCAGCAGCTCGTCCGGCGCGTGCCCGTCTCGGACGCGGCACTGCAGTACGCGGTCACCCTCGTACGAAGGACGAGGCCGGGTGACGGGGCACCGCAGCACGTGCGCGACTGGGTCGGCTACGGGGCGAGCGTGCGCGCGGCGCAGTACCTCACGCTCGGGGCCAAGGCGCGGGCGCTGCTCGACGGCCGCACGCACGTCGCGTTCGAGGACGTGCGCGCGCTCGCGCACCCCGTCCTGCGCCACCGCGTGCTGCTCAACTTCCATGCGCAGTCGGAGCGGATCACGCCCGACATGGTGATCGATCAGCTGCTGGACGCGGTCAGCCCGCCCGCGTCGGGGATGCGCTGAGGTGACGACCGCCCGCGCGCTGCCCGGCGCCCGGTTTGTCGATCCGGCCGTGCTCCAGCGCATCGACGACCTGGAGCTGGTCGCCAAGACGGTGGTGGACGGCTTCATCAACGGCCTGCACCGCTCGCCGTACCTCGGGCTGTCGCTCGATTTCGCCGAGCACCGCGCATACATGCCGGGCGATGACATCCGCCGCATCGACTGGCGCCTGTACGCCCGGACCGACCGGTACCACGTGAAGGAGTTCGAGGCGGACACCAATGCGAACTTCGTCGTGCTGCTGGACGTCTCGGGCTCCATGGCGTACCAGGGGACCGGCATCGCGAAGCTGGATTACGCACGCATGCTCGCCGGCTCACTCGCCTACTTCGCATCGCGGCAGCGGGACCGCGTCGGCCTGGTGACCTTCGACGACGACGTCGTCGATTACGTGCCGCCTTCGGCAAAGCACCTCGAGGTCCTGCTGCACACGCTGGAGCGCACGGCGCCGGGGCGCCAGGGCGCGCTCGTGCAGCCGATGCGCAAGATCGTCGAGCTGCTGGGCAGGCGCGGCGTCGTTGCGCTCATCTCCGACCTGTACGAGGAACCGGAGTCGGTTGCCGATGCCGTGCGCGCGCTGCGCTATGCGGGCAACGACGTGATCGTCTTTCACCTGCTCGACCCGACGGAGCTGACGTTCCCGTTCGATGCTGCGCAGAGCTTCGAGGACCTGGAGACCGGCGAGCGGATTCCCGTCGTTCCGGACGCACTGCGCGAGCGCTACCGCCAGATGGTGGAGGCGCACGTGACCACGCTGCGCACACTGCTGCGCGCGGACCGGATCGACTACGCGATGTTCGACACGTCACAGCCTCTCGAGCACGCGCTGTTCGCGCTGCTGTCCGAGCGCGAGCGACTGCAGCAGGCGGGACGCAGGAACGGAGGGGTCGCATGAGTCTGGCTGGTGCACGGGCAGGTGTCGCTGCCGGGCGCAGCCTCACCGGAGGAACGGACACGTGACGTTCCTCGCGCCGCTCTTCCTGGTCGGCCTGCTTGCCGTGGGCGTACCTGTGGCGCTGCACCTGATGCACCGCGAGCGGCCGGACGCCGTGCGCTTTCCGTCGCTGATGTTCCTCAAGCAGATCCCGCACAAATCAGTGCGCAGGCGACGCCTGCGCGACCATCTGCTCCTGGCGGCGCGCGTGCTCGCGCTGGTGCTGCTGGCCGCCGCGTTCGCGCGGCCCTTCGTCGATCGCGTGCCGGCAGCAGGCAGCGCACTGCTTCCGGCGCGTGACCTCGTCGTGCTGATCGATCGCTCCTACAGCATGGGGCACGGCGACCGTTTCGACCGCGCGCTGGACGCCGCGCGTTCGCAGGTCGACGGGCTCCGGCGGGAGGACCGCGCGGCGATCGCGTTCTTCGACGAGCGTGCCGACGTCGTCACCGTGCAGACGGGTGATCGCGCCGTGCTGCGCGCAGCACTCGACACCGCCCAGGTGGGGCCGCGGCGCACCAGCTACAGTGCAGCGCTCCGGGCGGCGCAGGCGCTGCTCGATGCGTCCGAACGGCCACAGCGGGAGGTCGTGCTGATCAGCGACTTCCAGCAGGGCGGCTGGGACGGCGACGAAAGCGCGCGGCTGCCCGAGGGCATGAGCTTGACGACGGTGCCGATCACGGATGATGCACCGGCGAACACCATGCTGGCCGGTGTCTCGATCGCGCGTGAGCAGTTCGAGGGACGGGAGCGCGTGCGTGTCACGGCACGCATCGCTCATCGCGGTGCAGCGGCCCGCAGCGGAACGGCTGCCCTGGAGGTGAACGGCCAGGCGGTGCAGTCCGTGCCCTTCCAGGTCGAGGCGGGCGGCGTGAGCGACGTCGCATTCGCGCCGCTCACCCTGCCCGCCGGAGCGGCACGCGGCACCGTTCGGCTCGATCCCGACGACCTCGCCGCGGACGACACGTACCATCTCGTGCTCAGCGCCGCGCGGCCGCTGCGCGTGCTGCTCGTCGAGGGACCCGGCAGCAGCGCGCCGTCCGGGCTGTACCTGCGTCGCGCGCTGGCCGTGGGCCAGGATCCTGCGTTCGCGGTGAGTGCAACCGGCGCCATCGGCGCGGGCGACCTCGCCGATGCCGACGTCGTGCTGCTGAACGGTGCACGGTGGCCGACCGGTACGGCCGGAGAGCGGCTGGACGCGTTCATCGCGGGCGGCGGCGGTGTGCTCGCCGTCCTCGGCGCCACCGGCAGTCTGCCAGGCTGGGTCGGGCAGGCGGATGCCCCCGTCGACCGGACGCGGGGCGGGGGTGGCGCGATCGGCTGGGCGGAGTACACGCATCCCGCGCTGGAGCTGTTCCGCGATCCGCGCAACGGTGATCTCGGCAGTGCGCGCCAGTACCGGTACCGCGCCCTGCAGCCGGGCGACTCCACGCGTGTGCTCGCACGGTTCGACGATGGCGGCGCCGCCATCCTGGAGACGCGTCGCGGCCGTGGCCGGGTGGTCGTCCTCACGTCCACGCTCGACACCTACTGGAGCGATCTGCCGCTGCAGCCGGTGTTCGTGCCGCTGCTGCACCGGCTGACGGCGTACGGCGCCGACTGGCGGGCGGAGCGGCCGGCCATGACCGTGGGCGACGCCCTGGTCGTCGAGGACAGCATGCTCACGGTGGTCGCGCCAGACGGGACGCCAGTGCAGGCCGGCGGCGGTCGCGGCGGCGCCGTGCTCCGTCTCGATCAGCCCGGCTTCTACGAGCTGCGGGAGCCGGCCGGCTCGAACGTGGTCCGCACCATTGCGGCAAACGTCGATCGGGCCGAGTCCGATCTGACGGCGATGCAACCGGTGGCGCTCGCGTCGGCAGCGTCAGCGCGGGCGCGTGACGGGGCTGCCATGACGGATGCGGCGGTGCTCACGCTCGAGGAGCGCGAGCGCCGCCAGGCGCTCTGGTGGTACGTGCTCGCGGCGGCGATCCTGCTGCTCGCGGTGGAGACAGTCCTGGCGACACGGCCCTCCCGTGCATTGCGAAGCGGAGGCACACCATGAAGCGAAGCGATCCGAGGCTGCTCGACCTGATCCGCGCCGTCCGGAACCGCTGGCGCGCCAAGCTGCTCGTTCGCGGACTCGCGTTCACCGGTGCCGCTGCGCTCGCGCTCTTCGTGCTGCTGTCGTACGTCGTGAGCCGGAGCGGGTTCACACCGGCCGCGGTGATCACGCTGCGCGTGCTCGGCTGGGGAGGCGTACTTGCCGTCGCGTGGTACTGGCTCGTGCGACCATTGCTGCGCCGTCCGTCCGATCAGCAGGTCGCGCTGTACATCGAGGAGAACGAGCCCGCGCTGCGCAATGCCCTCGTCAGCTCGATCGACAGCCCGGATGCATCGCCCACCCTGCTGCAGCACACGCTGGAGCAGGCGCTGCGGCGGATGCATACCATCGACGATGGCCGAGACTTCGAGCGGCGCGACCTGCGCTGGTCCGGCGCCATGCTCGCCGGCGTCGTGGTCCTGGCGCTCGCGCTGGTTGCAGCTCGGCCGGTGACACTCCGGCACGGCGCGGATGCGCTGCTGAACCCGATCGCGCGGGTGGAGAGCGCGCAGCCGTTCAGCATCGATGTGCTGCCGGGTGATACGACCATCGCGCGCGGGGCGGACGCGACGGTGCACGGACTGCTGCGCGGCTTCACGGCGGCAGGAGCGGACGTGCTGGTGCGCACCGGCTCCGACTCTTCGTTCGCGCGCATCCCCATGGAGCAGGCCGACGACAGCACCACGTTCGAGGCCATGCTCTTCACGCTGCGCTCCGACGCCGAGTACTTCATCGAGTCCGGCGACGTGCGCTCGCGCGTGCACCGCATCACGGTCGCGGATCTGCCGTACGTCGAGCGGCTCGCGATGGAGTACGTGTTCCCGGCCTACACGCGCCTGCCGCCGCAGGTGATCGAGATCGGGGGCGACATAGCGGCGTTGCGCGGCACGACCGTGCGCCTGACGGCGACGCCGACGGTGCCGGTGAGCGGGGGCCGGATCGTGCTCGAGGGCGGCGCGACGCGGCCTCTTACCGTACGGGCGGATGGCACGCTGACCGGCGAACTCACCGTGCAGGATCCGGGTTATTACCATCTCGAGCTGGACGCGGGCAGCGGCATGCTGGAGGCGTCGCCGCGGTATACGATCGATGTGCTCGACGATCGCGGACCGACCGTCCGCTTCAGCAGCCCCGGCCGGGACACGCGGCCGACCAGCATCGAGGAAGTGTATCTCGAGGCGCAGGCGGACGATGATTACGGCGTCGCGCGCATCGAGCTGGTCTACTCGGTGAATGGCGGTGCCGAGCAGAGCGTGCCGATCTACCAGGGGCGCGCGCTCCAGCAGGTCACGGCCGGGCACACGGTCTATCTCGAGGAGATGAACCTCGAGGCCGGCGACCTGGTCTCCTACTACGCACGGGCCCGCGACAACAGCACACACGAGGTCACGAGCGACATCTACTTTCTCGCGATCCGGCCCTTCGGTCGCGACTACAGGCAGGCCGAGCAGGCACCGCCCGCGGGCGCGCAGCAGGGAGAGGAGAGCGGTGACCTGACGCAGACGCAGCGCGAGATCATTGCAGCGACGTTCAACGTGATCCGCGCGGGGGATCAGCAGGACCGCGGCGACGACCTGAACACGATCGCACTCGCGCAGGAACGACTGCGGGGGCAGGTCGAGACGCTCGCGCAGCGCATGCACGGCCGCGGCATCACGGCCGACACCTCGTTCCGCAGGATCGCCGAGGTCCTGCCGCAGGCCATGCGCGAGATGGAGGCAGCGGTGCGCTCGCTCCGCGCCGGCGAGCCGGATGCGGCACTGCCCAGTGAGCAGCGCGCGCTGCAACAGCTTCAGCGCGCCGAGGCGATGTACCGCGACGTGCAGGTCGCGATGCAGCAGGACGGCGGTGGAGGGGGCAGTGGCGGTGCACCCGACGCCGAGGACCTGGCGGACCTCTTCGAGCTCGAGCTCGACCGGCTGCAGAACCAGTACGAGACGGTGCAGCAGGGACAGCAGGAGGCCACGCAACAGGGCATGGATGCCACGCTCGAGCGGCTGCGCGAGCTCGCGCGGCGCCAGCAGCAGGAGCTGGAACGGCAGCGTCGCACGGCCGCGTCGCAGAACGGGCAGGGCGGTGGCAGCGCGTCGCAGCGACAGCTCGCCGAGGAGACGGAGCAGGCGGCGCGTCAGCTGGAACGACTCGCCAGGGAGACCGGCCGCCGCGATCTCGAGGAAACTGCGCGCCGGATGCAGGAGGCCGCTGACGCCATGCGTCGCGCGGCCGCCGACCGGCGCAGTGGCAGCACCGCGCAGGCGCAGGACGCACTGGAACGACTCGACGACGCGCGCCGTCGCCTGGAGCAGAACCAGTCGCAGCAGCTCGACGAGGAAACGGAGCGCGCGCGTCGCGATCTGCAGCGGCTGGCCGAGCAGCAGGAGCGCGTTGCCGAGGGGATGCGCGACCTCCAGCAGCAGACCGGGGCGGAGCGCTCGCAGCGGGCGGACGAGCTGATCGAGCAGAAGACGGAGATGGCCGAGCGGCTCGGCGAGCTGGAACAACGGCTCGACGGGATGGCGAGTGGGGTGCGCGACCGCCAGAATGCTGCGCGCCAGCTGCGCGCGGCGGCCGGCGCGATCCGCGATCAGCAGCTGCGCGAGATGCTCGAGTGGTCGCGCAACCTGACGCAGCCACAGGCGCCGCCGGAGCAGGTCGAGCGCATGGAGCAGCAGATCGCGGCCGGCATCGAGAAGGTCCGCGAGCGGCTCGACAGTGCGCAGGTCGCACTGGCCTCCGGGCAGCAGGCCGAGGACGCGCAGCGGGCGATCGAGCGCGCGGCCGAGCTCGCCCGCGGGCTCGAGTCGCTGCAGGCGCAGGCCGAGGCACAGGCGTCCGCGGAGCGGCAGTCACAACCCGGGCAGCAGGCGCAGCAGTCCGCACAATCCGGGGACGGCACGCCGCGCGGTGGCGGCGACGGACGGCAGCTCCGCAATGCGCTGCGGCAGCGGATCGCCGAGGCGGAGGAATTGCGCCAGCAGCTGCGGCGCGGCGGGATCGACGCGGATCAGCTCGAGGATGTGCTCTCCGCAATGCGCGGCCTGGATCGCGCCGGTGCGCTGACCGATCCCGAGGCGCTCACGCGCCTGCGGCGCGACCTCGTGGATGGGGCGCGGGAGCTGGAGTTCGCCCTGCGCCGTGCACTGCTGGCCGGGCGCGAAGATGCGCCACGGATACGCAGCAGCGGCCAGGTCGCGGAGGAGTTCCGTCGCATGGTCGAAGAGTACTACCGCGCGCTTGCGCGGCAGCCGTAACCTCAAACGGAGTACCTGATGCAGATGAATCGACTGCCGGTCGCGGCCGCGCTGATGCTGCCGCTCCTCTTCACTGCCGCCGTGCCGGACACGGTGCAGCGTTTCGAAATCGATCGGAACCACAGCCGCGTCGGCTTCGCCGTACGTCACATGGGTGTCGCGACCGTACGTGGCGAGTTCCGCGAGTTCGAGGGACACCTGCTGCTGAACAGCGAGGACATCACGCAGTCGACTGCTCAGGTCGTCATCCAGACCGCGACGATCGATACCGGCAACGAGCGCCGCGACAACCATCTGCGCAGCGACGACTTCTTCAATGCGGAGCGCTTTCCGACGATCACGTTCGACGGACGGCGCGTCGAGCAGACCGGGGATGGCTATGCGCTCGTGGGCGATCTCACGATCCGTGACGTGACGAAGGAGGTCAGGATCCCCTTCGAGCTGAACGGCCCGATCACGCTCGACGGCCGGCAGCGGCTGGGCGCCGAGGGGGAGGTGGAGATCGATCGCAAGGAGTTCAACCTGCTCTGGAACAACATGGTCGAGGGCATCAGCGTCGTGAGCGACGATGTCCGCATCGAGCTCGCGATCGAGGCAGCTACCCCGCGCCCGCAGAGCTGAAGCGACCGGTGGAACAGCTCCGGCCGCGTACGCGCGCCCGTCTCACGGCGGGCGCGTTTCTGCTTCCGGGCTGGCGGCAGCGCACCGCGCTCACTATTCATTGCGCCGCCGACCCCCGACCCGATGGAAGGTAGTGCTGATGGCTCGATATCTCGGCGCGCACACGAGCGACAACGGCGGCCTGCACATGACCGCGCGGCGCGCCGGGAGTGCCGGCATGACCGCACTCCAGATCTTCACCGCGATCCCGAAGTTCTACGGCGACAAGTCGAACATCAATCCGGATCGTGCCGAGCGCTTCCGCAGCGCCCTGGCGGAAACGGACGTGCGGCCGGAGCACGTCGTCGTGCATGCGGCGTACGTGCTGAGCGTCGCCACGGCCGACCAGGCAAAGTGGGACCGCGCGGCTGCCGGCCTCGCCAGGGAGATGGAGCGCTCCAGCATCCTGGGCGTCGGCCAGGTCTGCTTCCATCCGGGCTCCGCCAGTGATGGCGATCCCGTAGCCGCTGCGGAACGCGTCGCCAGGGCCATGGTTCACGCGCTCGAGCATACGCCTGATTCGCCGACGCGCCTGCTCGTCGAGAACACGGCCGGCGCTGGCAAGACCATCGGCCGGACCGCAGAGGAGATCGCGCTGATCCTGTCGCACATCCCGAAGGCACTGCGCGCTCGTGCCGGCTACGGCCTGGATACGTGCCATCTCCACGCGTCCGGCTATGACATCCACACGTCGCAGGAGCGGTTCACCGCGATCCTGGACGAGTTCGAGCAGGCGATCGGTGAGGCACCCGCGTTCTTTCACCTGAACGACAGCGCCAACGATTTCGCGTCCAACCGGGATCGTCACACCAACATCGGGGAAGGCACGATCGGCGTGGAGCCGTTCCGCTGGCTGTTCCAGGATCGCCGCTCCTTCGATATCCCGCTGATCCTCGAGACACCGGAAGAGAACACGACGCCGTCGCCGGACGATCCCGCCGCGGATCCCTGGCACGTTGCAATGCTGGAACTGCTGCGGAGCTTCGACTGATGCCGAACACGCGCGAAGTGCTCGAGTCACGCTCCGAGAACGAGCTGCCGCGCGTGCTTGTCGGGCTGCTGCGCGTGCCCCTCTTCTACAAGATCCTCGGCGCGAACGCGGTCATCACCGTGCTCAGCGGGCTGGCCGTCGTGTTCGCCGTGCACCGCGAGCTCGGCACGGACGCGGTGACCGACACGATCCTGCTGGTGGCACTGCTCACGGTGCTGCTGAGTCTCGTCGTGAACGCGATCATCGTGCGCTTCGCACTCTGGCCGATCGACCGGCTCGAGCACACCGCTTCGATGGTGCACGCCGGTGACGAGGCCGCACGAGCGCAGGCCACCGTTCTCGCCGATCGCAAGCTCGCGCGGCTGATCTCGACCTTCAACGAGATGCTCGATCGGGCCGCTGCGCAGCGGCAGCGGCTGCGCGAGGTCAACCAGCGCGCACTCGCGGCCGCCGAGGACGAGCGACTGCGCATCGCCCGGGAGCTGCACGACGGCACCGCACAGACGCTCGCGGCGCTGCGCGTCCGGTTGAAGCTCGCCCGCAGCATTTCGGACCCGGCGAAACAGAGTGCATTGCTCGAGGACATCTCGGAGGAGATCTCCTCCGCCATCGAGGAGGTGCGACGCATGGCGCGCGGGCTGCGGCCCCCGGCGCTCGACATGCTCGGCCTCGCACCCGCCATCGAGTCCCGCGCGCGAGCCATTGCCGAGGCCGGCGGAATGCGCCTCGAGCTCGCCGTCGAGGACCAGGAGCGGCTGCTTCCGCCAGAGGTCGAGCTGGCGGTGTACCGCATCGTCCAGGAGTCCCTGTCCAACGTGGTACGCCACGCGGGCGCGGAAACCGTGTTCGTCGGCCTCGCGCGCAACCAGGGGGTCCTGGAGATCGTCATCCGCGACGACGGGCGCGGCTTCGACCTCGAGCATACATTGGACGACAGCGGGCGCGGCCTCGGCCTGTTCGGCATGCAGGAGCGCGCATCCTACATCGGCGGCACCGTCGACATCGATACGAGCCCCGGACGCGGCACGCAGGTGCGTGTGCGCA
Source organism: Longimicrobiales bacterium (assembly GCA_035764935.1). NCBI lineage: Bacteria > Pseudomonadati > Gemmatimonadota > Longimicrobiia > Longimicrobiales > Longimicrobiales bacterium. The sequence continues at coordinate 12,238 of DASTYK010000057.1, forward strand.
TCCCCATCACGGAGAGCGAACGTGGCGGCACCTGACACCATCCGGATCCTCCTCTGCGACGACCACCTCGTCCTGCGCGCCGGCCTCAAGGCGCTGCTCGACAACGAGGAGGATTTCGTCGTGGTAGGCGAGGCGTCGACCGGTGAGGAAGCGATCGAGCGTTGCGAGCTGCTCAAGCCCGACGTCGTCGTCATGGACCTCTCCATGCCGGGCATGGGCGGCCTCGAGGCGACGCGCCAGATCGCCAGGGACGGGCGCTCCCGGGTGCTCGTGCTCACCATGCACGCCGAGGACGAGTACCTCCTCGCCGTGCTGGAGGCCGGCGGCAGCGGCTACGTCCGCAAGACGTCCGCCGATGAAGACCTGATCAGCGCGATCCGCACCGTCGCACGCGACGAGGTGTTCCTCTACCCGAATGCAGCCAAGCTGCTGCTGCAGGGCTTCCGCGTGAAGAAGGAGGAGCAGGCCAATGACCCGCTGAAGAAGCTGACCGACCGCGAGCGCGACGTCATGGCCATGACCGCCGAGGGCTTCTCCTCCAGCGAGATCGGCGAGAAGCTCTTCATCTCGCCCAAGACGGTCGACACCTACCGCTCGCGCATCATGGAAAAGCTCGGCCTGACCCACAGGTCCGAGCTGGTGCGCTTCGCGCTCAATGCGGGGCTGCTCAAGCCGGAGAAGGAGTAGGCCGTCGACACGGCGCGAGGAGAAGAGCAAACAGAATCTACCACGGAGTACACTGAGCACGGCCGAGGCAGGCGGCGAGGGCGCTGCTCGCAGGATCTTATTCGCTGCGGAGCGCGTTGGTGGTCCTCTGCGGCTGCTCTCCGTGTGTTCTGTGCTCTCCGTGGTAGAAGGTTACGTTCCTAGCCCTTGATCATCTCGGCGATGCCGCCGGCCGTCTCCAGCGCCCGCGTCCCTGCGGCCGGCGGGCGGTAGAGCAGCACCGGCATCATCGTGCCGCGTACCACCTTGTCGGCCACACTCCCGAGCGTCACGCGCGACCAGCCGCCACGGCCGTGCGTCGCGAGTGCGATCAGGTCGGCACCGTGCAGTCCCGCGTACTCCAGGATCGCGACCGCGGGTGAGGCGTGCGTTTCGACAGCGATGTCGATCTCGATATCCGCTGCCACCCGTCGCGCGACGGATTCGAGGTAGCGCTGCGCTGCGCGACGCTCGCTCCTGGCGTCGCTGTCCACCGGCTGCGGCGCCATGACCTGCAGCAGCGTGATGCGGGCCCCCGAGAGCTGGGCGAGCGCAAGCGCCGGGCTCAGAATTCCCTCCGACAGGTCCGAGCCGTCCAGCGGGATCAGCATGTGCGACGTCTGCGGCTCGCACGTCATTACCACGTCCTCGTCGCGCGGTCGAAGCAGCAGCACCGGTACACTCGTCCGCCGGACCAGCGCATCGGCGACACTGCCAAGCCAGGCCCGGCTGATCCCGCCCCGACCGTGGGTCGTCATCACGATCAGGTCGACCTCGGCGTCCGTTGCGTATGACACCAGCGTGGGCACGGTGGGCGCGTTCAGGAGGTCCGTACGCACCGCGACACCACACGTCTGCAGCACCCGGTCCGCGACACGCGCCAGATAGGCGGCCTCCTGCTCCCGCAGTGTCCGGTCGAGCTGCGCGTCGTACGGCGCGCCGCTCACCGGATACATCGGCGGCAGCGGCGGCTCGTGGCAGTGCACAACGTGCACACGCGCCCCCGTCCGGCGGGCAATGCCGACCGCAACCGGAAGCGCGTGCTCACCGAATCTCGAGCTGTCCAGCGGAACCAGGATCGTGGCGGCCATGGGCGTCTCCTGCTCTGTGAATCCAGCACAACTCTACCTCCGACCGTGTGCAGTGCGTGTCGGGCGGAGGCTGAAGCTGCGTCGGGATAAAGGAGCGGTGCGCCGGAGTCGCACGGCGCGGTTCCCGGTCTGCACCGCTGCCGGGACGAATCCGTCCCGCGAATGCGACTCGCGCCCGCCCCGCGAGAATCCGGGGAAAACCCGAAGTCGTTACCCGACATCAGGTTATGCAGTAACTCGGAACGGGCGTGCAACTCGCAGAGGCATTTCCACGTTCCAATGGGAGTGGGGCAATCGTCTGAGAGGTGCTGGACCCTTCCCGCGGAGATATGGAGATGGCTCGATCAACCGCCAGAACGAGT
>DASTYK010000058.1 GCA_035764935.1 Longimicrobiales bacterium
GACGCGTGGGTGCGCCGGCCGAACGATGCGCTGCCGTTCGGCGGTCGATCGGCGCTGGATCGGATGCTGTCGGGCAATGTGGCGGACCTGTACGAGGTCCGGCGCTACCTCGATGCGGAGCGTGGCGGGTGGCCGTGAGCCCCGCGGCAGCGGAGGTGCCGGAGCCGCCGCGGCCGGATGAGGAGGAGCATGCGACGCCTGACGTCCCGTCCCTGGCGAGGATTCCCGTACGCCGCATCCGCTGGCGCGCGTGCTACCGGGCGATTCCGAGCCGTTTCCCGCCGATCGACCTGTTCGAGCGCGTTGCCGATCCGGACGACCTGGACGCCGTGATCGCGCTGGAGTCGTTGACCAACGACCGTCTGCGCGACGAGGTGGGCGACATCCAGCTCGTCCCTTCGGACCAGCGGGTGACCGGGCCGGGCGCCGGCTACGTGATGGCCGCGTTCACGCACACGCCGCCCGGCGGCGGTCGTTTCAGCGACGAGCGGCATGGCGCGTGGTACGCGGCGCAGACGCTGGCGACGTCCATCGCGGAGACGTCGTACCACCGCGCGAAGTTCATGGCGGCGACCGGGCAGCCGCCGATGCACCTGGACATGCGTGTCCTGGTGGCCGAGCTGGACGCGCGGCTGCACGACATCCGCGGCATGAAGTCCCAGCTCCCCGCGATCTACGACCCCGATGATTACGGCGCCTCGCAGGCGTTTGCGCGTGGTGCACGGCAGGCCGGAAGCGACGGTGTGGCCTACGACAGCGTTCGCCACGACGGCGGCCGGTGCGTGGCGGTCTTCAGCCCGCGACGGGTGCGGAGCTGCCGGGAGATCCAGCACCTGACGTACGTGTGGGACGGCGAGCGGATCTCCGAGGTATACGAGAAGCGGGCGCTGCCGGGCTAAGCGCCCCCTCCCTACCTTCCCGCCTGCGCGTCCGCGACCGGCTCAGTCCGTCCGCAGCACCTTGACCGGATCGACGCGTAAAGCCCGCTGCACCGGGGCAACAGTAGCGATCACGGCCACGCTGAGCACCATGGCTGCGACGAGCGTGTAGACCCTGGAGTCGGTCGCGCTCACGCCATACAGCGCCCCCTGGACAATCCGCGAGGCTGCCAACGCGCTGAGCATGCCGACGACCGTGCCGGTGAGGACGAGGACCAGGGCTTCGCCCACGACGAGCCAACGAACCTGCTTCGCCTCGGCGCCCAGGGCCAGCCGGACGCCGATCTCGCGGTAACGACGAGCTACTCCGTAAGAGAGCAGGCTGTAGATGCCGATCGCCGCGAGCAGTAACGCGACGACGGCTAGGCTCGTGATGATCACGAACAGGAACCGGGGCAGGTCCAGTGATCCCGCGTAGATGGTTGCCGCCCTGTCCAGCCGGCTGATGACCTGCGTCGGATTGATGTCATGCACCGTACGTCGCACGTCAGGCAGCACTGCTCCGGGATCTCCGCGTGCCCGGATGGCAATGCCGGCATTGACGTGCTGGAAGCGATCGAGCGGGTAGAGCACCTCGAAGTTTCCCGTGCGATCATCCGGGCCGATCAGCTTCAGGTCGGCCATGACCCCCACTACGGTCTGCCAGTCTGCTTCCGGGTCGGTCCTGAACCTCTGGCCTATCGCACTGCTCCCCGGCCAGAGATGGTGCGCGAGATCTTCGTCGATGATGACAGCACCCGATGCATCGTCTTCGCCGGGATGGAACGGACGTCCTGCAAGCAGCCGTGCCCCGGTGACCCTGAAGAAGTCCGGACCGACGTTCGTGAAGGGGAGGAATCCCTCGAGGGGACGTTTGATACCGTCATCTGTCTCGAACGTCAGGTCAAACGAGATCCCGCCATGCGGCGGCATGCCACCGGTGATCGCGACGTCATCGACGCCGGGCAGCGCTCGTATGCGCTCCGCGATTCGATTGAAGTATGCCGCGCGCGCCTCCGGCTGCGGATACTCGGAGGACGATACGGAGAGATCGAGGACGGCGAGTCGCTCGAGATCCACACCTGGATCCACGCGTGTCAGGCGGACGAAGCTCGCCATCAGCAGCGCTGCGGTGACGAGAAGCGTGACTGCGATTGCGACTTCGGACGCAACGAGCGCGCGACGCAATCCGGCAGACGCGGTGCTGTTTACGGAGGCCCGGGGCGCGAGCCCGGTGCCCGCCTTCGATCCCGCCATCCTCGTCACGCGCATGGCCGGCAGCAGCCCGAATACCAGACCGCTCGCAAGTGCAACGACGAACGTGAACACGAGCGTACGCTGCTCGAAAGTGATGGGATGTGGTGACCAGAAGGCGATCGATGCAGGTAGGCGCGACTGCAGCAGACGCAGCGTGATGCGTCCGATCAGTGCCGCGAGCACGCCACTGCACAGGGCCAGAAGGAGCGCTTCCGTCGCGAGCTGGCGTACCAGCCGTGCGCGCGACGCACCCAGCGCAAGCCGGAGCGCGAGCTCGCGTGTACGCGCCGCCCCGCGCAGCAACAGCAGACTCACCATGTTGACGCCTGCGATCAACAGCGTCAGCGCGACGGCCGCCGCGAGCATCGTGAGGGAGCGCCGCAGCTCGATCGTGGCCAGGCGGGAATCATCGAGCTGCTGGAAGCGCCAGTCCGCCTCACTGCGAGGATCATCCTGCTGGAGGAGCGAACGAGCGAGTGTGGAGGCCCCCGCCTCCGCCGCCGCGAAATCTCCGCGCTGAATTCGTGCAACCAGCCCGACCATCCGCGCCTGCGTGCTCAGATACGCATCGTCAGCTCGGATGGGGACCCAGAAATCCGACGTCGAATACAGGGGATACTTGAAGCCGCGTGGCATCACACCGACGATCTCGCGCTGCACACCGTCGAGCTGCACGATCGTGCCGAGCACGTCGGAGCCACCGAATGCACGCTGCCAGAACTCGAACGAAATCAGCACGACGGGAGCTGCACCCACGCGCGTATCTTCCGGCATCAGGCCGCGGCCTGGTTGCGGCAGCACGCCCAGGGTTTCCTCGAACGCATCTGTAACGGCGAGGCCTGGCAGGTCGACCGGCTCGGCACCACCGACGTACGTGGCCGTCGTGCGAGCATGCATGAACGCCGCCGTCGCAACAGCCTGATCGCTCAGCCAGCCGCGTACGATCCCGGGATCGAGGTAAGGTCGGCCGCGCTGATCCTTGCCGCTCGTCTGGTAGACTTCCAGCAGTTCCTCGGGCTGCGTGAACGGCAGCGGCCGGAACACGAGTGCGTCAGCCACACTGAACAGCGCACTGTTCGCTCCGATGCCCAGACCAAGCGTCAGAATGACGCCGAGCGCGAAACCACGGTTGACGGCAAGTGCCCTGGCACCGTAGCGGAGGTCCTGTCGCACCGTTCCGATGAAAGCGGTGAGTCGCTCCCGACGACGCACACCTCGATCGATACGGCGCAGCTCCGATCGAAGCCGCGCGCGGTCGCCGAAGGCACGCCGTGCCTCGGCACGAGCCTGGGCCTCCGACATGCCGGTAGAGCGCAGCTCCTCCACCCGCTCCTCGATGTGATGCTCGATCTCCCAGTCCACCGCGTCGTCGACTGGCGGACCCCAGAGTCGCAAATGAAAAAGGCGACGCAGCATGCTCATGCACCCGCCGGGACACTGGCCGCTCTCGCGATCCGGCGCCATGCAGCCATGTACTGCGTCCAGCGGGCTTCCTCCGCCTCGAGCTGCTCGCGCCCGCGAGCCGTGATCCGATAGTACTTGGCACGCCGCCCCTTCTCCGACACGCCCCACTCTGCCGACAGCAGGCGACGCCGCTCGAGACGGTGGAGCGCCGGGTAGAGCGCGCCCTCCTCCACGACCAGATCCCCGCGCGTCACGCGCCGGAGCCACTGCAGGATCGCGAAACCGTGCATCATGTCACCGCGACTCAATGTCTTCAGCAACAGCAGCTCGAGCGTGCCCGGAACGACGTCGACCCCCATCGGCTTTCCCCTAAGCGGTTTAGGTTCCAAGGTGCGGTGAAGGCCGGGCAGAAGCAAGAACTCCGTTGCCGCACGCCCCTCACCCGCCGTCAAACCCGAAGCGTCCGCCACCCGCCTCGCATCACCCGCCGCCCAGAACCCGCCGTTCGACGAAGTCAATCGAGGTCTACCCGACAAAGGCTTCCGGAAACAATCCTACCCCTTCCAATCCCCACCACCCTACATTCGAGAGACAACGGCTCCCCCAGGAGGCAAGCCATGCCCCATCACATGGCGTACTGCTCCGCCTGCGACCGGCCCGTTCCCGTCGACTTCCGTGCGCTCGCGGATCCCTCGGTGCGGCGCGTGACAGACGACCCGGCGGAACTGGTCTGCCTCGAGTATCCCGCACGCTGTACAGGTTCGATGTGTCCGATGTTTTCGATCACGCCTCATGTCGACGCCAGGCGCGACATGCGGGCAGTGGAGCCGCGGCAATGAGAAGACAGAACGGGAATCAGGGCGGCGGGGCGGTCCGGCCGACGGACACGACCGACCCCGCGTACTACCACAGGGTCGTCGATTGCCAGTGGGCGTGTCCGGCCCACACCGACGTTCCGCAGTACATCCGTCTGATTGCGCAGGGCCGCTTCGCAGATGCCTACCTGTTGAACCGCGAGTCCAACGTTTTCCCCGGCATCCTCGGACGCACGTGCGACCGCCCCTGCGAGCCCGCGTGCCGGCGACAGCGGGTGGACGGCGAGCCGGTCGCGATCTGCCGGCTGAAGCGGGTTGCCGCGGACCTGAAAGGCGATGTGACATCGCGACTGCCGCAGCGGGCTGAACAGAAGAACGGCAAGCGCGTCGCCTGCATCGGGGCGGGCCCTGCATCGCTCACGGTTGCGAACGACCTGCTGCCGCTCGGCTACGACGTCACGCTGTTCGAGAAGCACGACCGGCCCGGCGGTCTCATGTGGTCGAACATCCCGCAGTTCCGGCTGCCGCCCGAGGTGCTGACCGAAGAGATCAACGCGATCCTGGACATGGGCGCGGACCTGCGGCTCAACTCGCCTGTCACCTCGATGGAAGCGCTGCTGCGCGAGGGCTGGGACGCCGTGTTCATCGGATCGGGCGCACCGCGCGGCAAGGAGCTGGACGCGCCCGGCCGCTGGGATGACCCGAAGCACGTGCACATCGGGATCGACTGGCTGGAGTCGGTCGCATTCGGCCACCTCGACCGGATCGGCGAGCGCGTGCTCGTGATCGGTGTCGGCAACACGGCCATGGACTGCTGTCGCACGTCGCTCCGCATCGGCGCGAAGGACGTGAAGGTGATGGCGCGGCGCCCGCGCCCCTACTTCAAGGCGTCGCCCTGGGAGCTGGCGGACGCGGAGGAAGAGGGCGTCGCGATCGTCGAGAACCATGCGCCGTCGCATTTCGTGATCGAGGACGGGCGGCTGACCGGCATGGCGTTCGACATCGTCGAGTGGTACGACGACAACGGCAGGCAGCGCTCACGCACGCTCGATCAGGTCGTCGTCCCGTGCGACGACGTGATCCTGGCGATCGGCCAGGAGCCCGCCTACCCGTGGCTGGAGCGCGACATCGGCATCCAGTTCAATGAGTGGGATATGCCCGTTGTCGACCGGGTGACGCACCAGACGACGCTGCCCGGCGTGTTCGCGGGCGGTGACGGCGCGTGGGGCCCGGAGAACATCATCTGGGCGGTCGCCCACGGCCACCAGGCGGCGATCTCGATCCACAACCACTGCAGCGGCATCCCCGTCACCGAGCGGCCGCCGATCGGCATGAACCTGCTGAGCACCAAGATGGGGCTGCACGAGTGGAGCTACAGCAACGATTACGAGCCGGCACGGCGCGCGGCGATGAAACACGTCGCGCTGCGGCAGCGCCTCACGGGGGTCAAGGTGGAGGTCGAGCTGGGCTTCGATCTCGACCAGACGCTGCGTGAGGTCGAGCGCTGCCTCAACTGCGACATCCAGACGCACTTCACGGCTTCGGCATGCATCGAATGCGACGCCTGCATCGACATCTGCCCGATGAGCTGCCTCACCATCGTGCACGATGCGCCCGAGCCGGAATTGCGGCTGCAGCTCACGGCCCCGGCGAACAACGTCGACCAGCCGCTCTTCGTTTCGGGGCCGCTCCAGCACACGGCACGCGTGATGGTGAAGGACGAGGACGTGTGCATCCACTGCGGGCTGTGCGCGGAACGCTGCCCGACAGCGGCGTGGGACATGATGAGATCCGAGATCCTCCTGCCGTATGCGGGCAAACCCGTCGCGGCAGGCGTGGAGGTGGGGGTATGACACGCCCGACGCAGGACCGCACGAACCGTTTCGCGTTCAAGATCGCGACCGTCAACGGCACGGGCTCCGCGAGTGCCAACACACTGCTGCGCCAGGCGATCTTCCGCATGGGGATCCCGGTCTCCGGCAAGAACCTGTTCCCTTCCAACATCCAGGGGCTGCCCACCTGGTACGAGATCCGGGTCAACGCCGACGGCCACGTCGCGCGCACGCCGCGCTTCGACCTGATGGTCGCGATGAACCCGGCATCCTACGCTCGCGACATCGCGGAGGTCGTGTCCGGCGGGTGGGTTCTGTACGACTCGACGCGGCCGCTCGATCGCTCGCTGCTGCGCGACGACGTGACGTTCCTCGGCATCCCGTTCGCCGCGCTGTGCGCGGAAAAGTTCGCCGGCGTGCGCGAGCGCATCCTCATGAAGAACATCATGTACGTGGGTGCCCTCACCGCGCTGCTGGGGGTGGAGCTGGACGTGGTACGCGCACTGCTGAGCGAGACATACGGCCGCAAGCAGGCGCTGCTCGATTCCAACTACACCGCGATCGACGTCGGCTACGAGCACGCGCGTGCGCACCTCGCCTGTCCGCTGCCGATCCGGCTGGAGCGAATGGATGCGCTTGCGGACCACATCCTGGTCGATGGCAACACGGCCGCGGCGCTCGGCTGTCTCTTCGCCGGCGCGACGGTGGCGGCGTGGTATCCGATCACCCCGTCGACGTCCATGATCGAGGCGTTCTCCAGCTTCGCGGCGAAGTACCGCAAGGATCCCGCGAGCGGGAAGCGGCGCGTCGCGATCCTGCAGGCCGAGGACGAGCTGGCCGCGGCGGGCATGGTGCTCGGCGCGACGTGGAACGGCGCCCGCGCGTTCACTGCCACGAGCGGCCCCGGCATCTCGCTGATGAGCGAGTTCATCGGGCTCGCGTACTACGCGGAGATCCCGGGCGTGTTCTTCGACGTTCAGCGCGTCGGCCCCTCTACCGGAATGCCGACGCGCACGCAGCAGGGCGACCTGCTCAGCATCGTGTACGCGTCGCACGGCGACACGAAACACATCGCGCTCGTCCCTGCGGACCCGCACGAGTGCTTCACGCATGCGGTCGCCGCGTTCGACCTGGCCGAGCGGTTCCAGACGCCGGTGTTCGTGGTCAGCGACCTGGACATCGGCATGAACGACTGGGTGGTGCCGCGCCTCCGGTGGGACGACACCTACCGCCCGGACCGTGGCAAGGTGCTGGACGCCGCGGCACTCGAGCGCGTCGAGAAGTTCTCGCGCTACCTCGATTCCGACGGCGACGGCATTCCGTACCGCACGCTGCCCGGCCAGAGCGCGAAAGGCGCGTTCTTCACCCGCGGCTCCGGTCACGACCGATTCGGCCGCTACACGGAGGATCCACCCGCCTACGCGGACGTGATGGAACGGCTCGCGCGCAAGATCGAGAACGCGGCCGCGCACGTCCCCGCATCGGAGCACATCCCTGCGGCCGCCCCGGCCACGGTCGGCCTGATCGCGATCGGCAGCTCGCGGCGCGCGGTCATCGAGGCGCAGGCGCGCCTGGCGGAGCTGGGCATTCACGCCGACTTCCTGCGGCCGTGCGGCTTCCCGTTCGCACCCGATGTCGCAGGGTTCATCGCGGCGCACGACATCACGTTCGTCGTGGATCAGAACCGCGACGCACAGCTCCACCACCTGCTGATCATGGAGGCGGGCGCGCCGCGCGAGAAGCTGCACAGCATCACCCATTTCGGCGGCTACCCGCTGCCGGCTGATGCCGTGGTCGACGGAGTACTGGCTGCTGTCCAGGCCGCAGCGCCCGTGGAACCGCGGCGCCGGATCGTCGAGGTGCACTCATGACATACATCGCGAAGCCGCGTGTTCACCACCCCTCGCTGCCGAAGAACGCCCTCGGCCTGACGCGGCGCGACTACGAGGGCTCCATGTCGACGCTGTGCGCGGGGTGCGGCCACGACTCCGTGACCGCCGCGATCATCGAGGCGTTCTGGCGGCTCGAGATCCCGCCACACCGCGTGGCAAAGCTGAGCGGCATCGGCTGCTCCGCCAAGACGCCGACCTACTTCCTGGGCGGCGCCCACGGCTTCAACGCCGTGCACGGCCGCATGCCCGCGATCGCGTCCGGCGCCGCGGCCGCGAACCGCGAGCTCACCTACATCGGCGTTTCCGGTGACGGGGACTCGCTCTCCATCGGGCTCGGCCAGCTCTGCCACGCGATCCGCCGCAACGTGGACATGCTGTACGTCCTGGAGAACAACGGGGTGTACGGCTTGACCAAGGGGCAGTTCAGCGCGTCGGCAGAAATCGGATCGAAGACGAAGAGAGGCGAGGCGAACCGCCAGGCCCCCATCGACCCCGTGCTGCTCGCGATATCCCTCGGCGCGACTTTCGTTGCACGCTCCTTCTCGGGCGACAAGGCGCAGCTCGTGCCGCTGCTCGAGGCGGGGATCGCGCACAAGGGCTTTGCGCTGATCGACGTGATCTCGCCCTGCGTCACTTTCAACGACCACGAAGGCTCGACGCGCAGCTACCAGGCCACGCGCGAGCGCGACGTGGAGATCGTGAGTGCTGATTTCGTTCCGCCCGCGGAGGAGATCACGTCCAGCTACACCATGGGCGACGTCGCACACGTCACGATGCACGACGGCAGCATGCTGCGCTTCCGGCGCGTGGCCGATGGCTACGACCCCACCGACCGCGACGCGGCCTGGGCATACATCCAGGCGCGGCAGGCGGCCGGTGAAGTGCCGACAGGGCTGCTGTTCGTGGACACGAGTGTACCGGACATGCACGACCTGCTCGAGACGGTGGAGGCACCGCTGAACGTGCTGCCGTTCGAGGAGCTGTGTCCCGGCGCGGCGGTGCTCGACTCGATCCAGGCCCGCTGGGTGTAGCGGCAGGGTCTCCCCGGGAACACGATGCGCGCGGCCTGCTGGTGGCCGCGCGCATTGTTGTTCTTCCATCTCAAGCGGCAGTTCCGGGTCGCGTACCAGTCGGCGCTCCGCACGCCCTCGTACGTGTTGGCCATCGAACATTCGACGGTCTCACCGGACTGTCACACCCCTCCCGCACATTGGAACGACCACTTCAGCGGAGGGTGCCAGCCCCATGCAGACCAAAGTTCAGCTCGACCATCACACCGTGCCGGACGGCCACGTCGTCCGCATGCTCCTGCGGATCGAGGGGAGCCCGCCTCCCGCCGGCACCCGCACTCCCCTTGACCTCGCGCTCGTGCTCGACCGCTCCGGGTCGATGGAGGGCACGAAGATCGACGCCGCGAAGCACGCCGCGCTCGAGGTCGCACGCCGGCTCTGGCCACAGGACCGGGTGAGCGTCGTCGCGTACGATCACGAGGTGGCCACGGTCGCGGCGCGTGCCGCGGGCGGCGACGCACCGGACCTGTCCCACCGCATCGGCTCGATCGCCGCCCGCGGCTCCACGAATCTGAGCGGCGGCTGGCTGCGCGGCCGCGAGCTCCTCGACACCGGAGCGGAGCGCCTGGTACGCCGCATCGTCCTGCTCACGGACGGGCTCGCCAACACCGGCATCACCGATCCGGCGCAGCTCGCGTCCATGGCCGCACGGGCCCGTGAAGGCGGCATCAGCACCACGACGATCGGCTTCGGCGAGGATTACGACGAGACGCTGCTGCGGCGCATGGCGGAAGCTGGCGGCGGCGGTACGTACTATATCGAGACGGCCGACCAGGCCCTTGCGATCTTCCGCGACGAGCTGAGTGACCTGCTGGGAACGTGCGCGCAGAACCTTTCAGTGACCATTGCCCCTGCGCCGGTCGTTCAGGCGGTGCGCGTGCGGCACGCGTACACGTCGAGCGCCACGCAGGACGGCGTGCGCTACGACATGGGCGACCTGTATGCGCGCGAGCCGCGGCTCCTGCTGGTGGAGTTCCTGCTCCCCGTCGCACCTGCGAGCACGCTTGCGGTCGCGACCTTGGCGATCAGCGCGGATGTTCTCGATGCCGGCGACGTCCGGCACGAGACGACCACCCTGCCGGTCACGCTCGATGCCGCGCACGTGCCGCACGTCGATGCGACGATCGAGCGCGAGTCGCTGCTGCTGGACGCGGCAGACGCACGCGAGGAGGCGCTGCGTGCGCGCGAGCGCGGGGATTACGACGCCGCGCGTCGCACGCTGCGTGAATCAGTCGAGAAGATGCGCAGCGCGGGTGTGCGGGACGACCACGTGCAGGCGGAGATCGACGACCTGGACGCGCTCACGGCGGAAGCGCCGACCGCCTTCGCCGAGGAGCGCAACGCGAAGTACCTCCACCAGATGGCGTACGACAGAAAGGTGGGCCGCACGCGCAAGCGCGACCTGATCGAGCGCCGGCGCAGACCTTCCTGAACGCCCCTTCACGGGTCACCGGTCAGCAGGCTCTGCAGCGCTGCTGGCCGGTTGGCCCGCGCCGGCCACCGCGAGGCGCCGCTCCAGGAACCTGCGCTCCACGTCGTTGCATGGCAGCCGCAGCGCCATGCGATACCAGCCGGCGGCAGCGGCGAAATCTCCGAGCTGCTGGGCGAATGCCGCGAGCGTTGCGGGCAGCAGGAAGTAGCGGCGCATCGCAGGATGCTCGAGCAGTGGCAGCGCAGCATCCAGCCCGGCACGTGGGCCATCCACATGGGCGCGGGCGATCGCCCGGTTCAGTGCGACGACCGGGGTCGGCTCGATCTCGTACAGCTGATCGTGCAGCATGAGCACGAGAGCCCAGTCGATCGCGTCCCACGCGGGTGCGCTCGCGTATGCAGCGGCGATCGCAGCCTGCACGTGCCACGACGTCAGCCGCTCGCCCGTCGTGGAGCGGTCGAAGTGGTGGAAGGCCTCGGCAATCAGCCCACGATCCCAGAGGTCCCGGTCCTGGTCCGGCAGCAGGACCAGCTCGCCGGCATGGTCGACCCGCGCCGGCAGGCGACTGGCCTGGAACAGCATCAGTGCAAGCAGCGCATGCGCATGCGGCAGTTCGGTGCGCGGGTCGTTGGCGATCAGCCGCATCAGCCGGATCGCTTCGTTGCACAGCTCCGCGCGCACCAGCTGCGCACCGGCGTGCGCGTCGTATCCCTCGTTGAAGAGCAGGTAGAGCGCATCCAGCACGCTGTCCAGCCGATCGGCGACATCTGCAGGATCCGTCAGCTCGACGACGTCGTCGACACCGGCCAGCGTGCGCTTCGCGCGCACGATCCGCTGCGAGATCGTGGCGGGCTCGGCCAGGAACGCGGCGGCGATCTCGTCGACGCTGAACGCGCCGGCGAGCCGGAGCGTCAGCGCCACGCGCGCATCGGGCGAAAGCCGTGGGTGACAGCAGAGGAAGACCAGCGCCAGCTCGGCGTCATCGAACGGGACATCGCCGGCAGCGGGCGGTGATGTCCAGCGTCGCATGTGCGACTCCGCGGTTCCCGCCTGGCCTGCTGCTCGTCGGGCCGGCGGCACGCCGTCCCTGCATGCGTGCTCGGCGAGCTTGCCCTCGTAGTTCGCCTCGCGCCGCAGCACGTCCAGTGCACGGTTGCGGGCAACGCGATACAGCCAGCCGCGCGGGTTCGAGGGCACGCCCTGGAAACGCCAGACATCCAGTGCCCTGAGCGCTGCGTCCTGCGTCGCCTCCTCCGCGAGGTCGATGCGGTGCGCGCCCAGCTCGCGCGCGAGAGCCGCGACCACCTGCGCCGTGGAATGTCGGAACAGGTGGTCGAAGGCCGCGTCGCTCACAGCTCCTCGATCTCGCGCAGCTCGAGCGTGCCCCACTCCAGGTGAGGATGGTCGCGGATGAGCTCCAACCCCTCGTCATAGCTGTCGGCGCTCAACAGCCAGAAGCCGCCGATCACCTCCTTGCTAGCGACGTGAGGCCCGTCCGTCACCCGCGTCTCGCCCCGCTCCGCGCGCACCACGCGACCCTCGCCGTCCTTCAGCTTCTCGCTCGCGATCAGCTTGCCGGCGCTGCGCAGTCGCTCGCTCCACGCGATGTAGCGACCGATGCACGCCTCCATGTCGGCAGGCGACGCCTGTGCGGCGAACGTTTCCCACTCGCTGCCGTCACGCGCGATCAACAGGTACTTCGCCATGGATCCACCTCCTGGGTAGCGGCCGCGGACGCGGGGCCGCGTGGTCGGATACTGCCGTCGTCCGGTGAAGACGATCGGGAGCCCCGGGATTCGACGCTGGCCGCCCGCGTGGTTCGGGCCTATTCTGCGACGACCGCGCGCCGCACGCGAGGCGCGCGCTCGCGGCGCACTGGCCGGTCAACGGAAGGCCGTCCGCCGGTCGGCCGGTTTCCTCGTTCGCAGCACCGGAGAGCCGTGTCAGCAGCGCTATCCCGGGAAGACGACGTCCTGATCCCCGTCCTGGCCGCAGTGACCGAGCGCGCAGGGCGTTTCCTGGTCTGTCGGCGACCGCTTCACAAGCGGCATGGCGGGCTCTGGGAGTTCCCGGGGGGCAAGCTCGAGCCCGGCGAATCACTGCGCGCCGCAGCCGAACGAGAGCTGGACGAGGAGCTCGGCGTGCGCGTGACCCGGATCGGAGGCGTAGTCTTCGAGCGACACGATGCGGGCTCGCCCTTTCTGATCCGTTTCGTGCGCGTCGAGTTCACCGGGGAACCACAGCCGCTCGAGCACGACGACCTCCGCTGGGTCGAGCCTGCGGCCATGCTCGACCTGCCGCTCGCGCCCAGCGATCGGGCGTTCGCGGAATGGCTGATCGCACAGCCGAGCTAGACCCGCCAGGCAACACCACCCTTTCCTTTCGCACACGAGTACGACATCGTGTGCGCATCACCGACACTCGACCCGCAGCACGCGGCGCAGCGCAATCGTACCGGCAGGCTGACCTTTCCACTGCACGGAGGCATGCATGGTGTCACTGATGTCGCTCTGGCTTCCCATCCTGGTCTCGGCGCTGATCGTGTTCTTCGCGAGCGCGATCCTCCACATGCTGCTGCCCCTCCACCGTGAGGACTGGGCAAAGCTGCCCGACGAGGAGGCGGCGCGTGCGGCACTGCGCAACGTTCCGCCGAACGATTACATGGTGCCGCGCGGCGAGGGGATGTCGTCGATGAAGGATCCTGCATTCATGCAGAAGTACCGGGAAGGCCCTGTCGTGCTCATGACGGTGCACCCTGCCGGCGAGCCGTCCATGGGCAGGAACCTCGCGCAGTGGTTCGTACTGAGCGTGATCGTGAGCATCTTCGCCGCGTATGTGGCGGGACGCGCGCTCGGACCGGGCGCGGGCTACCTGGAGGTCTTCCGCTTCGCGGGCTCGACCGCGTTCGCCGCATACGCGCTGGGCCAGGTGCAGGAATCGATCTGGAGCGGACGCAAGTGGAGCACGACGCTGAAGAACGTGCTGGACGCGCTGGTCTACGCCCTGCTCACGGCCGGTGTGTTCGGCTGGCTCTGGCCCTGATCACATCTCCGCCAGCCGGCGCGCCGCAGCACTCACCCAGCGGCGCGCCTCGGCTGGCGCTTCCACCGTCGCGGCGCCGCCGTACTGCAGTACGTGGCGGATGAACCAGTCGCGATCGGCCACGTTGTGCGTCACACAAACACTGCCGTCCTCTCCCTGCTCCGCCGCGCGCTGCTCGGCGATCCAGCGAGCAATGGTACCGGAATAGCGCACCGTCACCTGCACGTCGTCGCGGGAATGGTACGCGATGCCGTCCTGCAGCAGTGCACGCAGATCGACGTCCGGCAACGGATCGGCGGGCTGATCCTCGATCGCCGCATCCAGCATCCTGTCGAGCCGGAAGAAGCGGAAATCGTCCCGGTCGAGGTCGTGCGCGGCGAGGTACCACGTCCCTTCCGCAAAGACGAGGCGGTACGGGGCGACGCGCCGCTCCGTGCCGGCGCCATCACCCGGCTTGAGATAGGTCAGGCGGAGCGTGCGATGCTGCTCGATCGCATCCGCGATGATCCCGCGGAGGCCGTCGTCGCCGAACGCAAGCACGATGTCCGGCTCGTACTCGACCTCGTGCACGCCTGTACCTTTGCGCGCCTCGACGTCGGTTTCGAGCAGGTCGTCGAATGCGCTGTGCCTGCGCGCGACCTCGGCGGACGCGGCATCGGACGGAGCTGCGGCGTCACCGTGCGCGGCCAGGTCGCGCGGCGCTGCCAGGTCGGACTCCAGCCGCGTGGCAAGAGCCATGATCTCTGCACGTCGCGGCGAGTCAGACTCGGCTGCAAGTGAGCGCAGCCCCAGCCCGAGCGCGAGCGCCTCGCGCTCGTTGAGCCGAACCGGCCGCTGGAACTCGCGTGGTGCGTGCACCCGCACGACGTCGCCCTCGATCATGATCGTGAACGGGTCGACGGTCCCCGCGGGATGGTAGTACGCTCGCGTCATGGCGGCCTCCAGATCCCGCAGCACCTGGCTCGGCTCCACATCGAGTGCCCGTGCGAGATCCTCGATCCGGGCGCCCTCCTCACGCGCGGCGGCCGGCAGCACGTACAGCAGCCGCTCGAGCTGCAGGTCAGCGCGCATCACCGGTTTCCCTCATGCCGCGGGTCAGGCGGCGAACGATCGTGCCGGCCGCAGCCCTCGTCAGCGGGCTCGCTCTCGTGCGAGGCCGCGATCCCGGCGGCGAGCGAGCGCAGCTCCTCGATCAGCTCCACCGGCTCCAGCAGCCGCGCTTCCCCCTGCAGGCTGAGCAGCCAGCGCAGAAACGGACCCACCTGGTGCACGTTGAAGACACGGATCGCGCTGCCGTCATCGTTGCGCTCGAGCAGCGTGCCGTGCTCGTTGCGCTCCGCCCAGAGGCTCAGTGGAAAGGGAAACAGCACGCGTGCCTGCACCGGCTGCTCGTCGGGGCCGCCGAGCTCCCACGGCTGCCGGCCGACCCAGGCAGCAAGCCGGAAATCATCCGGGATCGTGTAGTCCTGCCGGTTGGGCGAGCGCGTGTTCATCACGACGTCGTCCATCCGGCCGACGCGAAACACGCGGATGTCGTCCCGGTCATGGTCGCGCCCGACGAGATACCAGTGGCCGTGCTGCAGCAGCACGCCGTAACCGTCTACGGTACGTTCGGTCTCGTGGCCGCGGTAGATACCGTGGTAGCGGAAGCTGACCGACTTGCGTGCAAGCAGTGCATCGGAGAGTACGCGCAGGTTCGTGCTCAACTCCGCCGTGCCGGGCCTCTCTGCGACGAGCACGGTCGAGGATTCGCCTACGAAGGCAGTCGGGTCGATGTCGTAGGCAAGCTTGCGGAACGCGCTGCGGGCCTCGCGCAGCAGCGGAAAGCCCGGGATGTCCGCCACACGGCGCAGCGCCTCCAGCGCGAGCGGCGCGTCGTCACGAGCAACTTCTACCGTGCCCGGCCGGTGACGCTCGGCGTACGGACGTCGCCCCGACACCTGCTCGACGAGCTCGAGATACGGGAGGTAGAAGTCGCGCCGCTCGATGACATAGCCTTCCTGGTCCTCGCCCGCAGAACCGAGCGCATACTTCATCGTGCGGAGCGGTATGCCCAGCCTGCGCAGCTCGTCCTTGTCACGCTCGAACGTGCGCCGCGCCGTCTCGCGATCCGTCTCCGTGCCGGACTCCCATTTCTGCGCATAGGCCGGCACGGCGCGCATCAACTCGTCGGCCGACACGGGCAGGCGGCGCCCGACCAGGTAGGCAATGAGATCGAGCCAGCGCTGCAGCTTGGTGGGTGAGTCCGGCATGGCAGCAGTTTACGCGCATGGTGTGACAGGTGACAACCGGAACGGACGGGGCCGTCGGGGCCGTCGGGGCCGTCCGGGCCGTCGGGGGCCGAGACCTCCACCTCGCTTGTAGGCGTGTCATGGGTGTCACACGGCACCGGTCCTGCGACAGCAGGGGCTGGCGCGCATTGCGCCGGATGCGCGGGTGAGTCGCTATGTGGTTGACCTATCGACGCTTGGCGTCGGAGGCAGCGACACTGCGGCCATGACCTGATTTCCATCTGCGCGCAGTTTGTAGCGGTTCGGGACGTTGTGCGACGCCGAATCGTCACGGCAACAGCTTCCTGCCACACAGGACAGTCGGAGCGATGATGCTCCGGAGCGATGATGCTCGAAAGGGAGGAACGGATGCATTCGATGCAGGCTGCTCTCATTGCGGCTGCGTGTGTCCTCGTGCCAACGGCACTGCACGCCCAGGCCACCGTAGTGCAGCGCGAGTTCGAGGAAGGCGACTTCAGCGTCAGCATCGCGCAGGACGCGCTGACCGACGCGAACAGCTCGTTCATTCTCTCGATCGCCAACAACGAAGAGGGAGCGCTCGGCTGGAAGTGCATGGAGGACGGGCTGAACGTGATCCTGGTCATCGGCACCTACTACGCGGGTGACGAGGACGAGGACATCGTCGTGCAGTACCGCTTCGACCAGGAGGAGGCGGAGCCGGAGGAGTACTGGGCGCTGCTCAGCGGGAACGAGATGGCGTACATCCGCATGGATCGCGTTGCCGGCTTCACGCAGCGCGCGCTCCAGGCCCGGCGCATCGTCGTGCGTGCCGTCGATCCGTACGACAACGAGACCCGCACGTTCGTCGTCGGGACACGCGGGCTGGAACAGGCGCTCAGGAACCTGCCGTGCGCGTCAGCAGTGAAGCAGCCTGCGGCCGTGGTCGGCACGAGCTCGACCTGACGGCGTACACACCACACTCCGATTCGGCCCGCCGTGACCCTGCACAGAGCCGTCTGATGCAGGGTCGGCGGCAGGGCTGATCGCAACCTCCTGCGCACCGCACGCTGTGTCGCGCGATCCGTCGCCGTGCACGCGGCTACTGCACCTGCTCCGCCACCAGTGCTATCCTGTCACCGGCAGCGCTCGCTGCAACACGAACGATGTTCGCCAGGTCCGGATCGTCGAACCGCGCTACATCGCGCCACTCCTCCTCGTGTGCAGGATCCAGCGCGTACAGGGCATTGCCCGAGGGCATCAGCAGAACGTTGCCCGGCAGCCAGGCATAGCTGAGCGATTCGCCCACGGCCGGGGCGATCGGCGTGATCACACCCGACGCCAGATCCATCCGATGAATCCAGGCCCGGCCATCGCTGCCCGGCATCATGAAGCTCACCGCCGCCTCACCGGGAATCTGCTGTGGCGGCGAGCCGGCCAGTCCCGTGAGCACAGTGCCTTCGCCACCCTGCACATCCACCACCTCGAACGTGCGCACCGAGTCGTTCACGAAGAACGCCATGCCACCGTCCGC
Organism: Longimicrobiales bacterium; assembly: GCA_035764935.1. Taxonomy (NCBI): domain Bacteria; kingdom Pseudomonadati; phylum Gemmatimonadota; class Longimicrobiia; order Longimicrobiales; species Longimicrobiales bacterium. Next base: position 17,424 of record DASTYK010000058.1, read on the forward strand.
CAGGGCGCCGTAGTACCCGACGCGCTCCACGCTCGCCGGGTGCTCCGCGATCGGCCTGCCGTCCGTCGAGTAGCGCCACAGCGCACCGGTCGACATGTCGGCAGGCCAGCGCACGACCAGCATCTCGCCGCCATCCGGCGTCAGCGACGGGCTGAACTCGTTCTCCGGGGTTTGCGTCAGGCGCGTCGCTGTCCACGTGCCCAGGTCGAACCGGAAGATCTCCGTCTGCCCGCCTACATCCGCATTGTAGAGAAACCCGCGTCCATCCGGCAGGAACCACGGCTGGTTGTCATAGCCGGGGCGCATGGTCGCGTTGCGCGGTGTGCCGATTCCAATGCCACGGTCGTCGAGCCGCAGGTCTGCGATGAAAATGTCGGTCGACGGCATCTGTGCTGCGACGGGCGGTCCCGCAAGCAGCAGAGTGAAGCTCAGGATTGCGATGCGCATGCGGGTTCCTCCAGGCGTGACGGCAGGGGCCGCTCGACGGGCAGACCGGACGTGGAACGGCGCTTCCAGGCGATCTCCCGAGTATAGGCGTCACCGGTGCCGCGCGGAAGGGCGTCCCGGGATATACTTGACTGATCAAATACATGCCGCTACCATCTGCGCATGACTGCCGCCACCAGCCGGAACCGACGCGCACGACCGCTGCACCAGCAGGCGTTCGGCGCCATGCTCCTGACCGCCGACGCCCTGCGCCGCGCGCTCGGGCAGGTGCTGGAGCCGCACGGGCTGACGTCGCAGCAGTACAACGTACTGCGCATCCTGCGGGGTGCGCGCCCCGATTCCCTGCCGACCATGGAGATCGCGGCGCGCATGCTGGAGCAGACGCCGGGCATCACCCGCCTCCTCGATCGGCTCGAGACAAAGGGGCTCGTGAGCCGTGAGCGGCGCACGGACGACCGTCGCCAGGTGCTCTGTTCCATCACGCCGCTCGGCCTCGAGCTGCTCGCCGGGCTCGATGAGCCCGTGGACCGGGCGGACGAGGCGCTGCTGGGTGTGCTGAAGGATGCAGAGCTGCGGACACTGATCGGCTACCTGGAGCGGATCCGGGAGCAGGCAACCTGATACCGATCGAGGCCTGGAGCGGGTGTCAGTGCTGCACGCCGATGTTTGTTTTCCCAAGTTAGTTGATTAGTCAATACTTAATCAGTCGGTTTATCGGGAGGATGGCATGAGCACGAGGGTCGCGGGGGCTGGATCGGGAGGGGTGGCAGCGGAGGGCGCGAGCTCCGCGAGTCTGTTGCACACGCTCGCGCGAACGCGCAACGACGGTGTTGCACTCGTTCTCCGCGCGACCCTCGCGCTCGTGATCTTTCCGCACGGCGCACAGAAGCTGCTCGGCTGGTTCGATGGTCCGGGCTTCAGTGGAGCGATGGCTCATCTCACGACCGACTACGGGCTTCCGGGGCTCATTGCGTTGCCTGTCATCCTGATCGAGTTCTTTGCGCCGCTGGCGCTGGCGCTTGGACTGCTGACTCGCCTTGCCGCGCTGGCCGTTGCGGCCGTGATGATCGGCGCCGCCCTGACGACGCATCTGCCGAACGGCTTCTTCATGAACTGGTTCGGCAACCAGGCAGGCGAGGGATTCGAGTATCACCTGCTGGCGGTGGGACTGGCAGTCGGAGTGATTGCGCGTGGCGGCGGAGCCCTGTCCCTGGACCGGCGCATCATCTGCGACGCGGATGCCGGGAGGAAATCATGACGACAGGCACGATGCCGCGTGAGGGCGGCGCAGTGCGGCCCCTCGCGAACGTGCGCGTCTTCGTGGCAGGCGGCACCGGCAACGTGGGGCGCGAGCTGGTCAGTGCGCTGATTGCAGCGGGCGCAACCACGGCCGTGTCGTCGCGGTCGGCGGCGAAGCTGGCAGCGTTGCGGGCACACGTCGGGGGCTCGACGAGCGAGGCGGCAGCGGAGCGCCTGGTCACGATCGATGGCGACGTCGCCGACACAGCCGATTCCTCGCGCGTGCTGTCGGTGGCGCTGGAACGCCTGGGCGGCCTGGAGGCCGCGGTGGCGAGTCTCGGCACCTTCGTACCGACGGAATCTCTGCTTGCTGCCGCCACGACCGACCTCCGGCGTGTCCTCGACAGCTATGTCCTCGCGCACCACACGGTTGCGCGCACGCTGATTCCTGCGCTGCAAGAGCAGGCCGGCAGCTACGTCATCATCAATGGCATGCTCGGTCATGGCTACATGTTCCCGGGCGCGGCACTCGTGTCGGTGGCGGGTGCGGCGCAGGCGCACTGGGCGCGGCTCCTGATGATGGAGCTGGAGCAGACGAACGTGCGTGCCAACGAGGTCGTCGTGTATTCGAGCTTCGGCCGGCCGGACGACGACGAGCGCAACCGGGGCCGTGTCGGGAAGTCGGATGTGACCGGCTTCGTGGTGCAGCTTCTCTCGGCGGCTGGCGCCGCCGTCCGGGGACGATCACTCCATCTCAAGAGCGGGGACGTGATGCAGGTGCTGGGCGCTGCGGCGGGGTCCGCCATGGGGGGCGATCCGGATGACGGACGGCAGGTGCGCCGACAACCGTAGTCCAGCTGGGCTGCGCGACGGCGTCCGGGCGCGTAGAATGAGGCATCCTCAGCCTCATTTCGACCTCAGGAGGTCCGATGCCCGGTCGCCCCGGCCTTTCCGCTGTCGTTCTTGCCGTTCTGGTCACATCCGGCTGCGCCAGCGCCGGCGCCACGCCGAGTGCGCCCCAGCAGCGCGCCGCCCGCGATACTACGGGCATGCGTGCGTACAGCCGGGTGATCACACCCGCCATGACCACGGACAGCGGTCTGTTCGTGGTGCACCAGGACGACGGCAAGGTGTTCTACGAGATCCCGACGGACCGCCTTGGCGAGGAGCTGCTGCTGGTTACACGCATTGCGCGGACGGCAAGCGACATCGGCTATGGCGGCCAGGAGGCGAACACGCAGGTCGTACGCTGGACGCGCGAGGGCGGCCGCGTACTGCTGCGCACGGTGCAGTACGACGTCGTCGCGGACACGACGCTGCCGATCTACGAGGCGGTGCGTGCGGCGCACTTCGAGCCGATCATTGCGGCATTCGACATCGAGGCAATGACGCCGGACAGCAGCGCCGTCGTGATCGAGGTGACGGACCTGTTCACCAAGGACGTGCGTGTGCTCGGCCTGGGTGCGCGCCAGCGCGAGATGTACGAGGTGCGGCGGCTGGACGAGGCCCGCTCCTTCGTGGCGTCGGTGAAGAGCTATCCGGAGAACATCGAGGTCCGGCACGTGCTCACCTACGAGGCGGCGGAGCCGCCGGCGAACTCGAGCACCGGCACGATCTCGCTGGAGATGAACCAGTCGATGGTGCAGCTCCCTGCCCGGCCGATGCAGCCGCGGCTGAATGACGCGCGCGTCGGCTATTTCAACGTCGACCAGCTCGATTACGGCAGTGACGAGCACTTCGCGGATGAAGTCAGCTACATCACCCGCTGGCGGCTGGAGCCGAAGGACACTGCGGCGTTCCGTCGTGGTGAGCTGGTAGAGCCGGTGAAGCAGATCGTCTACTATGTCGATCCGGCCACCCCGGTGAAGTGGCGGCAGTGCCTGATCGACGGCGTGAACGACTGGAACGTGGCGTTCGAGGCAGCCGGTTTCCGCAACGCGATCGAGGGCCGTCCCGCGCCGTCACCCGAGCAGGACCCCGAGTTCAGCCCGGAAGACGCACGCTATTCGGTGATCCGCTACTACCCGTCGGACATCATGAACGCGTCCGGCCCGCACGTGCACGACCCGCGCACGGGCGAGATCCTGGAGAGCGACATCAACTGGTATCACAACGTCATGAACCTCGTGCGCAACTGGTACTTCGTGCAGACGTCCGCGGCGAACCCTGACGCACGCACGGCACGCATGAGCGACGAGACGATGTGCCAGCTCATCCGGTTCGTGTCGGCACACGAGGTCGGCCACACGCTGGGGCTGCAGCACAACATGAAATCGAGCGCGGCGTATCCCGTGGACTCGCTGCGCAGCGGCCCCTTTACGCAGGAGTACGGCACCGCGCCCTCGATCATGGACTACGCGCGTTTCAACTACGTCGCGCAGCCGGGTGACGCCGGCATCAACTTCATGCCTGCGATCGGCCCGTACGACAAGTGGGCCATCGAGTGGGGCTACCGTCCGATCCTGGAAGCCGACTCGCCCGCGGAAGAGGAAGCGATTCTCGACGAGTGGATCCGCGAGCACGACGAACCGCTCTACCACTTCGCCGGCTCGACGGGCGCCGACCCGACGGCGCAGAGTGAGGCACTCGGCGACGACGCGATGCGCGCGAGCCGGTACGGCATCGAGAACCTGAAGCGGACGATGAACAACCTGGTCGCGTGGACCACCCGACCGGGCGAGGACTACGCGCAGCTCGACGAGCTGTACGGCCAGGTGCTCGGCCAGTGGAATCGCTACCTGGGTCACGTGGCGACCGTGATCGGCGGCGTCGAGCGCACGTTCCGCGAGGCGGACCAGCCGGGCGTCCCGTACGAGGTCGTGCCGCAGGACGAGCAGGAGCGCGCGGTGGAGTACTTCATCGACGAGGCGTTCACCACCCCGACATGGATGCTGAACAGGGATGTGCTGAGCCGCATCGGTGCCCCCTCGGCGGTCGACCGCATGCAGTCAGCGCAGGCACGTGCCCTCGAGCTGGTGTTCAACCCCGCACGGCTCCAGCGGATGATCGAGCAGGAGGCCGTCCTCGGCGACCGCGCATACTCCATGGGCGAGCTGTTCCGGGACGTACGGGCGGGCGTGTGGTCGGAGCTGGCTGCCGGGCGCGAGATCGACGTCTATCGTCGCAACCTGCAGCGCGCATACATCGCGCAGATGGCGGAGCTGATGACGCCGCCCGAGCCGGCGCAGAATGGTGGCGGGGGCTTCGGTTTTGGCGGGCCACCGGTCGATCCGACGCAAAGCGACATTGCCGCGTTCGCACGCGGTGAGCTGGTCGAGATCGCGGCGGCAGCGCAGCGGGCGATCGGCCGCACCAGTGACCGGGCGACGCGCCTGCACCTGCAGGACGTGCGCGCACGGATTTCTGCGATCCTGGACCCGGCTCGCCAGGCGGTGCGCTAGTCGCGCGCGGGCGCGCTCACCGCGTATGACCAACCTGAGCAGGGCAGCATCCGAGGCCCTGCTCAGGCGCGCATGGCGCTCTGTTCGGCGCGAGGTACGTTCACGGTGAAGGTCGTCCCGGTGTCCGGGCCGGACTCGACCTCGATGTAACCGCCGTGCGCGCTGACGATACGTTCGGCGATGTACAGGCCGAGCCCGAGGCTGTCGGTTGGACCTCGCGGTGCGGACCTGCGTCCGGGGAAGCGTCGGTCCTTCAGCGGGTTGAAGATGCCGTCGAGCTGATCGCCCGGGATCACTGCGCCCTTGTTGTGCACTGCCACGGACACGATCTCCGCCTCGCCCCGGGCCTCGACCGCGATCGGTTGTCCCGCTTCGCCGTGCTGGACCGCGTTCACCACGATATTGGTGAGCGCCTGGCGCAGGCGGGCAGCGTCCCATTCGCCCTGCAGATCACCGGTGCACCGGACCCGGATCTGCGAGTCTGGTCCGGAAGAGACGACCTCGTCGACGACCTTGAGGACGAGGTCCTCGAGGTCCACTTCCTCGCGGGCAACCGGGATGCCGTCACCGAGCCGGCTGCGGGTGAAGTCCAGGAGGTCGCCCACCATCCGCGTGGTGCGCCGCGCAGCCTCGACAATGCGTGCGGTCAGGTCGCGCTGGGTCGGTTGGAGGCTGCCACTCTCCAGCATGAACAGCGCAGATGTCAGGATCGCGCCAAGCGGCGTGCGGAGATCATGGCCGAGCATGCCGATGAAGAGCTCTTTCGACTGCTCCACGCTCTGGTCGAACGCGGCGACCGATTCCGCCAGCGCCTGGTCGATCGCCTCGTTGAAACGGATCAGGTCCTCGAGGTCATTCCCGTCGAGTCCGCCCTTGGCATTTGTCCACAGCCGCAGCACGCTCGCCCGCAGGGCACGATACTCGGCCACCATCTGCTCGATGTCGAACCCACTGTTGGCTCGACCCGCTCCGTGCAGGGTTGCGGCGCTCGGTTCCATGGCGGTTTCGGACGCCTGGCCGCGGGACTTGGCGATCTGCGCCTCCGGGCTCTGATACGTCTCCAGGTCCTCGGCGAACGCGTTCAACATCGCGGCCGCATGGTCCCGCAGCGCACGGTTGTTCATCGTGATGCTGGCGGGGCTGCACAGGCGGGCGAACTCCTCCCAGTCGGCCAGGATCGGCTCGCGGTTCGCTCGGATGAAATCAGCCAGTCGCATGGCCGGGCACTACTTCAGCTTTCGTACCATCTGATGACTGAGCCGGGCTCAGGTATTGCGTTCCAGGCGGGGCTCCACGAACGCGCCATACAGCTCGTCGACAGCGGAGGCCGGATCATCGGTCAGACCGCTGTGCACGGGCGAGGGCTGCAGCACATCGGAGCGAGGCGCCGTCATCCAGTGGAACCGTTCGGACGGGGGAAGCAGTGCGATCCTGCCCGCTGCGGGATCTCCCCGGACGATGCCCTCGTAGCAGCGCAGGTATTCGACGAGCAGCTCGATATCGACGTCCGGCACGAGCTCGCGCAGCCGTGCTGCGTCGGTGATGATGCGAATGCCGAGGTACTCGGCCGTCCGGGCGTGCAGCACCACGCCCACGTTCACGAACTCGCCCTTTCGGACGTGCGGCACGACGCGCAACACCGCGAAGTGGTACGCGACGCGCGAGGCGGTGTCCTGCCCCGCGCCCGCGTCCGGGCGCGCACTCATGGCTGACTCCGGGGGCTACCTCCCCGGGCGCGAGGTTCGTGCATGCTCATCGCCGCGCCTTCAGCCGGAGCGGCGGCTCCGCTTCCACGCGCCGGCGTGCGCTGGACGCTTCCTGCACGAAGGCGCGCGGCTCGCCCAGCCGTGTCGCCAGGTATGCGACGTAGCGTGCGCGGGCGGCGTCCGCGGATTCGAACTCGGCCTGGCCGGGTGCGCCGAGCAGCAGGTCTGCGGGGATGGCGCTCATGATGTCGTTCAGCACGTCTTCGTTCAGCCGGGAGGCACACTCCCCGTCGATCGCCGTTACGTCCTCCGCGATCGTGAGGAGCACATGGTCCCGGATGAGGGGAAAGGGCGTGCGCGTGCGGGCGTCGTCCACGCTGGACCAGTCGTGGTGCGCGTACAGTGCGGCACCATGATCGATCAGCCAGGGTTGGCGCTCCCAGACGAGAATGTTGGTGTTGCGGTGGGTGCGGTCGGGGTTCGTGAGCAGCGCGTCCATCCAGACGATGCGCGCCGCGGTGCGCGGATCCACCAGATCACCCGCCGCGCTCGGAGCGAAGTTGAACGCACCATCGAGGTATCGCAGGCCGACATTGGTGCCGTGACTGGCGCGCAGCAGGTCCTGGATCTCGGGGTCGGGCTCGCTGATGCCGAACTGCGGGTCGATCTGCACGAGCGCGAGCGGCGGCACCGGCAGGTCCAGGGCGCGCGCCACGCCCGCGCTGATCAGCTCCGCGACCAGCGCCTTCGGCCCCTGCCCGGCACCGCGGAACTTGACCACGTATGCTCCGTCGTCGGTATCCACGACGGCAGGGAGCGACCCGCCCTCGCGCAGCGGCTGGACGTAGCGGAGTGCCGTGACTACGGGCGGATGGTGGCTCATGCGTGAGAATGGGTGCGGCGCGCGGGCCGGTCAATCCGTCCGGAGGGTGGCGAGTCGCGCGATCCTGCGATGTGACCTTTCCCCACCCCTCATCGTCATCCCTGCGTTACCCCGATGCTGACGGCGGCATCATTCCCACGAGTCTGCAGCAGGAGGAGCGATGCTACGCAACCTGGCCCGTCTGACGACGGCCGTCACACTCGTACTGGGTGTCGCGGCATGCGCGGACAGCACGACCAGCCCGAACTCGAATCCTGACCCAGATCCGGCCGGCAGCGGCTTCACGCTGCTGCTGACGGACGCGCCGGGCGATTTCCACTCGGCGGTCGTGACGATTTCGGAGATCAACCTGCACGGTTCCGGTGGATCCGTGAACCTGATCGATGATGAGGCGCCGTACACGGTCGACCTGATCGATCTGCGCAACGAGGTCGCCACCATCGTGGACGACATCGAGCTGCCGGCCGGTGATTATTCCGAGCTGCGGCTGGTGATCACGGGTGGCTACATCGAGGTGGAGGGCGAGGATGGCAGGACACGCATTTTCGCGTCTTCGCCGGACTACCATGCGCTGCCGCCGGGGGCACCCGTCGACGGTCAGCTGCACATGCCGAGCATGGGGCAGAGCGGGCTGAAGGTGAAGCTGCCTGAGCATCTCGACATCGGCGAAGAGGAAACGATCGTCATGATCGACTTCGACGTCGAGGAGAGCTTCGGCCATGAGGCGGGGAAGTCGGGGCGCTGGGTCATGCATCCTGTGATTCGCGCGACGGACGTGACGTTCGGTGGCAACCTGCTCGTGCGTGTGCAGCTGGCCGATGGTGTCGTGCTGCCGGAGTTTGCCGGTGAGCTGCTGTCGCTGGTCGATTTCCCGGTGACGCTGGTCCCCGTCGGTGGTGGCGACGTGCGCACGGGCACGCTGAGCGGCACCGATGAGGCCGGCGTGTTCGAGCTCATGTTCAAGGGACTCGCCCCCGGTGACTACCAGCTGGCGCTGGAGGTGCTCGACGGCCTGCTGGTGACGTTCGCGCCGGAGCTGCCGCTGGTGACCACGGTGCTCGAGCGTGAGACCACGACGGAGACGATCACGTTGACGTCCATTGCAGTCACGGGCTCGGTCACGACGACCCTGGAGGTGGCGGATACGGTATCGCTGCCCGTGGTCGACGGTGACCAGGTCACGCCGGGCGATTACGATGCGCAGCTCGTTTCGGCTGCCGGCGACACGATCACCGTTGCGTACACCGACGAGGACGAGGACGGCGTGTACGAGGCGCAGTTCCAGGACCTCGTCGCAGGCGCCTATTCCCTCACGATCATCGAGCCCGACGGTGTTACGACCACCTTCAGCCTGGCGCTGCCGGTCGAGATCGAGCTGCTGGAGGGTGAAGCGGAGACGCATGCGATCATCGTGACGGAGGCAGCGGCCTCGTAAGCACGCTCCATGCGGAGGATGGTGCGGCGGGTGCACAGTGTTGCACCCGCCGCATTTGTTTTCGGCATACGACTCGCAGCGCATGTCCTGGCAGGAGGAACCATGCACCGGCAGCGCGAGCGTGAATGGATGGTGGAGCGGGATATCGCTTCCCGCGGAGTCACCGATCCGAACGTCCTTGCCGCGATGCGCGCGATCCCGCGCGAGCTGTTCATACCCCCCGAGTTCACGCGGGAGGCCTACAGCGACCGTGCGCTGCCGATCGCGGAGGGTCAGACCATCTCGCAGCCCTACGTGGTTGCGCTGATGATCGAATCAGCGGAGGTGAAGCCCGGCGACCGTGTGCTCGAGGTGGGCACCGGCTCCGGGTACGCGGCTGCCGTGCTGAGCCGCATTGCGGACGACGTATACACGGTCGAGCGCCATCCCCTCCTCGCGGACCAGGCACGCGAACGCCTGCGACAGCTCGGCTGCGACAACGTCCACGTTGCAGTGCGCGACGGCACGCTCGGCTGGGAGGAGCATGCCCCCTATGACGCGATCATCGTCGCCGCGGGTGCGCCTGCACAGATTCCGCGGGCGCTGCAGGAGCAGCTTGCGCCCCGCGGCCGGCTCCTGATCCCCCGAGGTGTGACCCAGCTCGGACAGGACCTGATCCGTGTGCGGCGATCCCGCGACGGCACCCACTTCGACGAGGAGAACCTGGGTGCGGTGGCGTTCGTGCCACTCATCGGCGCGGCCGGCTGGATCTCCGCGGGTGGGCGCGCGGCGCGCGAGAGCGAGGAGCAGCGACTGCAACCCGCGGAGGGCGGCGCGGCGCTGCACGCGGTACCGCGCACTCTGCCGGAGCGGATCGCCGCTGGAGCAGAGACCTTTACCGACATCGAATCTGCATCCCTCGCGCCCCTGCTGAACCGCATCGGAGATGCGCGGCTCGTCCTGATCGGCGAGGCGAGTCACGGCACGTCGGAATTCTACCGGATGCGGGCGCGGATCACGCAGGAGCTGATCGAGCGCAGAGGCTTTCACTTCGTCGCCGTGGAGGCGGACTGGCCGGACGCCGCCGAGATCGATGCATACGTGCGAGACACGCCGCGCGAACGGCCTCGGGAGAAGCCCTTCCAGCGCTTCCCTCGCTGGATGTGGGCCAACACCGATGTAATGGACTTCGTCCACTGGCTGCGGGCGCACAACGAAGGGCACCCCGTGGGCGAGCGGGTCGGCTTCCATGGGCTCGACCTCTACTCGATGCATGCGTCGATCGATGCGGTCCTGCACTACCTCGACGATGTCGACCCATCCGCGGCGGCACTCGCGCGCGAACGGTATGCGTGCCTCACTCCATGGCAGGCCGACCCCCTGCTCTACGGTGCTTCCCCGCCGGTCGGCGCGTTCGAAGACTGTGAGAGCGCAGTGCTCGCGATGCTGAACGATCTCATGCGAAGCCGCTTCGACTACGTGCGGGCAGACGGACGACGATTCGCAGACGCCGTCCACAACGCCCGGCTGATTGCGAGTGCCGAGAAATATTATCGCGTGATGTACCGGGGCTCGGCCGCCGCGTGGAATCTTCGCGACCAGCACATGTTCGACACTCTCGTCATGCTGCTCGAAGAAACAGGACCGCACGCGCGCGGTGTCGTCTGGGCACACAACTCACACCTGGGTGACGCTTCGGCCACGGCCATGGAGCAGCGCGGCGAGTTCAACGTCGGCCAGCTCGTGCGCCAGTCGTTCGGCGATGATGCGTACCTCATCGGCTTCGGCACCCACACCGGGACCGTCGCCGCGGCGCCGGAATGGGGCGCGCCGATGCAGATCATGAACGTGCGGCCCTCGCATCCTCGCAGCTATGAGCACCTCGCACACGAGAGCGAGGTGCCGGCCTTCTTCCTGCCACTGCGCACGGAAAAGGACGGCTCCCTGCGCGACGCGCTCAAGCCCGACCGGCTGGAGCGGGCGATCGGCGTGATCTACCGCCCGGAAACCGAGCTGCAGAGTCACTACTTCCACGCATCCCTGCCCCGCCAGTTCGACGAATGGGTCTGGTTCGACCAATCGACAGCAGTGACGCCGATCAGTGAAGCACACCGCGAGGAACTGGCGGATCTGCCCGACACGTTCCCGTTCGGCATCTGAATCGGGAACGCGGCGGCCTGTCCTCGATCAGGGTTGAGTGGGGGGCCAGTTTCGGAGCCGGTCCATCGGCAGGCTCGGTCTGCATGACGAGGGGGCGCGCTTCGTGCGCCATGGTCGGACGCCCCGCAGAACCAACACCTCAGGAGGATATGCGATGGCTCAGGAAAGACAGAATCGCGAGCGTCAGGGCCGACAGGACCGCGACGACACGCAACGGCAGCAGCACGAAGAGTCGAATCGCCAGACCCGGCAGGGCCGCGAAAGCGAGAGCACGCGCCAGGGGCAGGGAGGTTCACGACAGGGCACGGACCAGCAACCCGGTGAGGAGGGCGACCTGGGCAAGCGGAGCACACGCGAGCAGAGCGGCGGCTCGCAGCGCAACCGGAACATGTAGGGAAGCGCAGCCCGGTGCGGTCCCGCACCCGGGCGCGCACGTCCCGCGAAAAAGGCCGGCATCGGAATGGGTGCCGGCCTCGTCGTTTCCGGTTTCGCCGCGTTGCGAAGATCGGTGAAAATCGCCCTGACGCGATCGATCAGCTCTGGAAACGCATCACGCTCGTGTGCGGGTGCTCACTCCACCGAGTCGTAGGCGCGCAGGCTCGCACCCAACGCACGATCCAGGAGCCGGTGCGCGACGGCGAGGGCGTCGTCGACGGGCAGCTCGAGGAGCTCCGCCTCCGCAACGTCACGCAGGAAGCGGTCGAGAACCTCGTGCAGCAGGCGGTACTCGCGCTCGATCTCTCTGCGTGCCCAGCCGATCCTGCGACGCTGCCTGCCGTGGCGGGCTGCCATGATGTCCTGCAGCCCGTTGCCTTCGCGCACCATCGGGTCGTCGGGCGAGCCGTCGGCGAGCGCCGTCATGGTTCGGGCGATGATGGCGAGCACGGCAGCGGTATGGTCGGCGATGTCCGGCGTGGGCGTGTCGCGTGCGCTCCGCACGTAACGGTCTGCTCGCAGCCGGGCGACGAGCCTGTCCTCGACCTCATCGACGGTGGCGAGGAGTGCGTGGCCGAGCTTCCGGAGTGCGGGGGCCGGGCGCAGGTTGTCGAGCGCGTCCTGCTGCTCCCAGGAGGACTGGCCGGGGAGCTGTTGTTCAGCAGGTGCGAGCCAGAGGAGAAACCGTGAACCCTCGCCGGGCCTGCTGTGCACGGTGAGATCGCCTGCCATCAGGCGTGCGAAGCGACGGCTGATCGTGAGCCCGAGACCGGTCCCTCCCGTGAGCCGCGTGTGTCCCGAATCGGCCTGCACGAACGGGTCGAAGATGTGCTCGATCTGGTCCGGTGCGATCCCCACGCCGGTGTCCTCGACCTCGACAACGGTCCAGGGTCCCACGTCCGGCAGCGCCGCCTCCGGGTCGGCGATCGGGTACATGCTGCAGCGGACGGTGATCCTGCCGCCCCGTGGCGTGAACTTGACGGCGTTGGAGAGCAGGTTGAGCAGCACCTGCCGGATGCGGCCCTCATCGCCGATCACGCGTGGCTCCGGCCCGCACCGGTGTTCGATCGTGAGCTCGAGGCCGTGCGTTTCCGCCTGCGGTGACATGATCTGCATCGCCGTGTCGATCACCTCCCGCAGCGGTGTCTCCTCGGCCCGCACGAGCATCTCGCCGGCCTCTACCTTGGACAGGTCCAGTATGTCGTCGACGAGGCCGAGCAGGTGCCGGCTGCTCTCGCGGATCCGCGCAACGAACTCCGTCTGCCGGCCGTTCAAGGCGCCGGCCACACCGACGTCCAGCAGATCCGCATAGCCCATCACCGCGTTGATCGGCGTTCGGATCTCATGACTCATGTTCGCGAGGAACTGGCTCTTGGCGCGGTTCGCCTGTTCGGCGTCGTTGCGGGCGCGGTGCGCTTCCGCACGTGCGAGCACGTGCTCGGTGACGTCGTAGCCGTGTGCCACGATCCCGGCGATGTCACCATCGCTGTCGTGGACGGGATAGTAGACGAAATCGACGAACCTCGGCGACGGCTCGGCGCCTGCCGCGAGGGTCAGCGAGACCTGCATCTCCCGGCCCGTGTACGCCTGGCCGGTGCGGAGCACCTGGTCGAGCAGCTGGATGTAGCCCTGTCCGCGCACTTCGGGGAGCGCCTCCGCAACCGGGCGGCCCAGCAGCTCGCGATTGCCGACGAGCTTGTAGTAGGCGTCGTTGACGTACTCGAAGACATGGTCGGGCCCGCGCAGCATCGCCATGAAAGCCGGCGCCTGCGCGAAGATGTCCCGCAGGCGACCCTCGGCGCGCTCTGCCGCGGCACGCGCAGCATGCGTCGCCCGGTCGGACATCACGCGGGACGTCGTTTCCGAGACGATGTTCAGAAAGCAGACGATCGCGCCTTCCTCGTCCCGCACCGCACTGAGGGCAAAGGTGTACCACGCATTCGGCTCACTCGGCGGATCTGCGTGGTCACGCTGTACGATGAAGGGGGCGTCCACCTGGAACTCGGGCGGACCGCCTTCGCGGATCCGCTGGAACATCGGTTCGATCTCCGGCCAGATCTCCGCCCACCCCTCGCGACCCGGACGGCCGAATGCCCGGGGGTGCTTTCTGCCGAGGACCTCCGAGTACGCGTCGTTGTAGACCAGGACGAGCTCCGGCCCGCACCAGAGATTGATCGGGAAGGGTGAGTCCAGGCAGGCGCGGACGGTATTCCGGAGCACGGGGGACCACCGATCGACCGGACCCAGCGAAGTCGCCGACCAGTCCATCTGACGCCCAAGCTCCTTCACCCGGCCTTCACCCATGAACGGGTCGCCCGTCTTCGATGCCGTGCGGCTCACCGGCCTTGCGCCCATCCTTCGATAGTTGGCAGGAACACGTGCAGGCTCGTGGCAAGACTGGTACCGCGCGGCACTGTTGCATGGACCAGCAGTTGCGCTCGCTCAGCCGGTCGCTTCCTGACCCCGCTGTGATGAAGCATCGGCCGCAGCCATGTCGCGCTGCTGCACCAGCGGCAGGCGGAGCACGAACGTGGAGCCCTCCCCCGGCTCGCTGTGAACGTCGATGTCGCCGCCCATCAGGCGCGCGAGCTGTCTGCTGATCGAAAGGCCGAGCCCGACGCCACCGTGCACGCGGGTGTAGCCGCTCTCCCCCTGGACGAATGCTTCGAAGAGCTGCTCCACCCGCTCATCCTCGATGCCGATTCCGGTATCACGCACGGCGATGCACGCCCACTGCACTGCATTGCGGTCGGTGGTCGTCTCGGAACGGACGTCGATGCAGCCTCCTTCGGGTGTGAATTTGACGGCGTTCATCATCAGGTTGATCAGCACCTGCCGGACGCGCAGCGGATCACCGTGGTACCAGACGTCGGGCTCGTCGTCCGTCGGCATGGCGAGCGAGATGTGCTTGGCGCGCGCATCCGGCTCCACGACGTGCGCGGCGGCCTGGACCGCCTCACGCGCGGAACCGTGTCGCGCATGCACCTGCAGCCGTCCCGACTCGATCCGCGCGAGGTCGAGCACTTCGTCGACGAGCCGCATGAGGTGCTGTCCGCTCACGCGGATACGTTCGAGGTGCGTCCGCTGAAGCGGCGTGAGGGAGCCCGGAATCTCGAGCGCCATGAGGTCGGTGTAGCCGATGATCGCGTTGATCGGCGTCCGGATCTCGTGGCTCATCGTCGCGAGGAAGCGCGACTTCGCCTGGTTCGCGGCCTCGGCCTCGGCACGCGCGGCGTCGGCGTCGCTCATCGCTTGGACCAGCTGCTGATTGCTCGCTTCCAGCTCCGTGGCCAGCCGGCGGGCCTCCGTCAGCTGCTCGCGCAGCGCATCTCGGGCCCGGTCCACCTCGGCGGCCATGCTGTTGAAGGCGCGCGCAAGCGTGCCGACCTCATCGGTGCGCTCCGCTGCGACGCGGCGCGTGTAGTCACCCGCCGCAATGCCCTCCGCGGCCGTGCTCAGCTCGCGGATGGGTCGCACGATGCCGAGACTCAGCAGCCAGGCGCCCGCCGCGCCGACCAGCACCAGGACCATGGATCCCAGGACCAGGTTGCGCAGGAACATCTTCGACTGCGCCTGCACACGGCTCATCGGCACTTCCGCCGCGACCCACAGCCGGCTGTTCGGCACCGCGGCTCGCCGCATCATGACCTCGACGCCGTCCCGTACATACCTGCCGCTGTTCGCGGGTGGCGGCGCCACCTGGACCCCGTCGAGCCGGAGCCAGGTGCCTGTCCCGTCCACCATGTAGATGGAGCTGCTGCCGAACAGCTGGATCAGACGCTCCGGCGTGCCGACGAAGATCGGCCGCAGATGGGTGACGTGGCCGAGCACTGCTCCCCCCCGCGTCACCGGTGCCGTGACCCAGAGGAACCGCTCGCCGGCCACGCTGATGATGCTGCCGAGCTCGCCCGTGCCCAGCAGCGGTGCTGCCGCGCGCAGCGAGTCGAGCTGCAGCGGGGTGATGTCCGGCATGGTCCCGGCGCGCAGCGCAGCGGTGCCATCGCTCCGCAGGATCTCGAGCGGCAGGTCGTCCGCCGGCTCGACACCGGCTTCCAGCACAGCGAGCGCAGGCTCGGCCCTGCCACGACCCGACAGGTAGTCGACGACCCGCGGATCGCCCGCAATCTGGCGAACCTGCCCGAGACGCTCGGCCGCGCCCGCCTCCACCACGGACGCCAGCTGCGACGATACGCGGGTCAGGCGCTCCAACCAGGCCTGCATCGACGTCGCCCGCACCTCCGTGTATGCGAACGCCGCGCCGCCGGCCACCAGGATGGCCAGCAGCGCGATGATCAGCAGCGGGAGCCGATACGCCAGCGAGCCACGGCGTCGGATTGGACTTGGCCGGTTCACGATTGCCTGTCGAGGGGGGATACCGCGCCAAGGTAGTCAGCCCGGACGGTCTCTGACAATCCTGTTGTTGCGAAGCGGTGGGCGTCGCGGCTGCTGCGCCCGGCGGTCGAGGATCAGCGCGTGCCCGCCTCGAGCGAGATGGAGAAAGCGCGCGCACGGTTGCCCAGCCCGTGCGCTGCATCGAATCGCAGAACGCCCGCGCCATCGAGTCGCAGCCGCAGTCCGAGTCCGCCGTCGACGGCACCACGGGCAGCGCTGCGACCCGCAGCGTCGGCGGACCCGCCGCCCGCGACAGCACCATCGATGAATGCAGCCACTCCAACGTCGATCGGCCCGAGGCGCGTCAGCCACTGCCTCACTTCGAGCGTGGCACTGGCCAGGCGCGGTGCCCACCAGTCGCTGCGTATGACGCCGTCACCATCGCTCAGCGGATGCGCACGCAGCAGCGCCCATGCATCGGGCCCGGTGCCGGCGCCGTTCCAGAGCCCCCGCGCGGCAGTGCTGCTCGTGAGGGCGCCACCCGCGAGCAGCAGCCACTGCCGCGGTGCTGCATTCGACGTACGCAGCGCGGCATTCACGCGGGCACGACCGGCGCCGCCCGCACCGGGCGACCACCATCCGCTCAGGTCACCGGCGAGCACGACGCGATCCTGGTGCAGGTGCAACGCGGCGCCAGCGTCGACGACGCCATGCGTGTCGCCATCGTTCCAGCGCTGCACGCCGGCGTTGGCTTCCCACGAAACGGCGGGCGTTGCCCAGTCACTCACGCCGAGGGAGATGCTCCGCACGCTCTCACGCCGGGGCACAGCAGCGGCGGCGTTCGCTCCGGCATTCGCGAACGTCCATTCACGCGCACGCACATCGACGTGCGTGACCGCGCGCAGACCGAGCACCCGCGGAACGCTCACGCCAAGCTGCAGTGCGCGGCGATTCTCCTGCCAGCTTCCGCCCACTCGCCAGCGCTCGCCCAGCCGCAGCACGTTCGCAGGTTGGACGAGCACCCGCCGCTCTGCCAGCGCACGCACGCCGTGCAGTGCCAGGTCGAACGCGCCGAGCGGAAGCACCGCGTGCTCCAGCACGGCGACGCCGACCTGCGCCGTGTCGCGCGACACGGGCCGGTAATCAACGCGCGCACGCGCGATCGCCGGCAGTGCCCCCACGCGACGACGCGCGTGCTCGAGCGCGCGCCGCGTGACCAGTGTGCCCGGCGCGATGCCGACCGCATCATTCACGATTGCGTGCGGGGTACGGCGCAGGCCGTCGATGCGCGTCAGGTCGTTGACCGGACGGTCGATCCGATTCCACGCGCTCAGCGCTCCATCCTGCTCGCCGCGAACGAACCGGATCGCGCCCAGCAGCTCCCATGCATACGCGTCGCCGGGCGCATGCCGGAGCCGTCGCAGCACCGCGGCGTCCGCCTCGTCGTAGCGCTGCTGCCGGAACCACAACCCTGCACGCTCGCGCGCGACCAGGGTCGGGTCGGCACAGACCCGGGCCGCGTCCTCGAGCGACCGCTCCGCGGCTGCAAGGTCATTCGCCGCTGCGGCCTCCGCCGCCGTCCGCATGTGTGCCCCACACGGGTCGTCACGAGTGACTGGGCCGATCGTGTCGCCCGGGTGGATCGTGTCGCTGCGCGCACGCTCGCGTTCTGCTCCCGCGTTGCTCGCGCGGCCGCTTACACCCGCGACGTGGCCGGCCTCCGGGTGCGCCGTCTCTGCGGACACCGCCGTGTGCCGGGGGCCCGTACGCAATGCCCAGTACGCGGTCGGCTGCCATGCCCGCATCAGCTCCACTTCACCCATCACCTGGTGCGGCCCGATCGCCGGATCATGCAGCACGACCCGGCCGTCCCCCCACGCGAGCAGGACCACGTAGTGGTAAACGCCGGGGCGATCCTCGATCAGCGCAATGACCGGATCGCCTGCCGCCAGCAGCGCGCGCACGATCTCCTTCGTGCCGCTGAAGGGCGTCGCGTCCACTCCGCGCTCGCGCGCCGCCGCCGTCAGGTCCGTCGTGCGGATGCCGCTCATCGAGTCGACGACCAGGTGCGCGAAGTCCTCCGCCTGAACACCGCGCACGCCATGGTGGCGCAGCACCATCGCGAGTGCGGCGCCACCGCAGAGCAGCTCGCTCTGCGGCACGAACGGCATTCCGAGAAGCGGCGTCGCGGCGGCTGTGCCAGGTGACTGCTGGGCCGAAACGGAGTGCGGGAGCGCAAGCACTGCACTCAGCAGCACTGCGCTCCCGCAGGCGAGCCATCGCACGTCAGTCGGCGATGAGCACGACGACGATGATGAGAAGCAGGATGATGATCAGCGTCGTCGCATTGAACGTGATCGACTGGCCTCCCGCCAGCGCAGCCTCCGCCGCGTGGAGGTGCGGCGCGATCCGCGCCAGCTGCTCCGCCGTCAGTGTACCGACCGCATCGTGCAGGCGGTCCGCATCGAGCGCGTTCGCTGCGGCAATCTCCCGCACGTCGTCACGCTGGAGCAGTCCCTGCAGGCGCGCGCGGTTCTGCTCCGCTGCCGCTGCGTGCTCCAGCACGGCCTGTTCGATTACATCGCCACCGGCGACGTGCGCCGGCTGCTGCGCTGCAGCCTCCTCCGCGCCCAGCGTCCCCGCCAATGCGAACACCACTGCTCCCACACCCATCCGCAACGCCTTCATGCTCACACCCCTGGCTGAGTTCCGGTTCCGGTTCGGCGGCGCGCTCGCGCAAGTAGGGTGCCGAATAGCGAAACGGCCGCCCACCTTGCGGTGAGCGGCCGTTCCTTCGTGCTGACGAACGATCCGGATCAGACCTTGGAGACGTTCTCGGCCTTGGGGCCCTTGGCCTCCTGGACGAGATCGAACTCGACCTGATCACCCTCGGCCAGCGAGCGGAAGCCCGAGCCCTGGATCGCGCTGTGGTGGACGAAGCAGTCCTTCGAGCCGTCCTCCGGCGTGATGAAGCCGAAGCCCTTGGTGTCGTTGAACCACTTCACGGTGCCACGTGTACGCATACCGTACTACTCCTCTTGGTGGATGAGGTCGAGCACGGTATACCCCGGACCGATCCATCATCACGTTCCCTGCGACGGTACCTTCCGCCGCTTACTGCGCCAACAACAACGGGGACAGGCGCACGCCAAGTCCCCGTCGGTCATCAACGCAATCACAAAGGTAATCGCGCGATCCGCGCAACACAAGGGGTTTCGCCGCAGGCCCGCATGGCGGGTGGGGCAGCCGCGCCGCCACGGCTCCGACGCCGACCGGGGCAAGCGGCCGACCACCTCCTGGGTGCCCGGCCGGGTTGTGCGGTCGGCCACCGTCCGGGCGGGCCTGCCGCTCCGGGCCGCTCCCGTGGGCGACCAGCCGCACGAGCCACCGCTTCCCTGCACGCCGGCGAGCCGGGCCTGCCACTCGGCCACCGCTTCCCTGCACCCCGGCGAGCCGCGCAGCGGCCACGCCTGCCGGCACGCTACTCGCAACCCGGCCGGACAGATACCACGCATGACCGCAGCATGGAGACGCACATGGATCCTGTCCCCTACGAAATTCGCGCCGACGACATCGACGAGGTCCTCGCCGCGTACGAGCCCGCCACCGGCTGGAGCGAGCAGGATCGGGCGGCCGTGCACAGGCACGTGATGACACACGTGACCGACCTGAATGAGATCATCCGGACCGCACCCGAGGGATCCGGCGAGGCCCGGCTCGACACACGCACATCCGCCGTCGCGGAACCCGTGGGTGCCCGGCCCGGTGATGGTTCGCCGGCACGGCGGGAGATGGCGCTGGCCGCTATCGAGGAGCTGCTGATCAGTGAGGGGCTCGTCGACGCGCGGGCGGACGAACAGCGCGTGTTTCCCATCGTGGAGGACACGCCGCGCGCCGAGTAGCCCGCGGCGATCGAATCCATCGACGCGCCACGCGCGCCGAGCAGGGCGCGCCAATCGAACCACGGATGCGACGCGCGTCGCGCGGCGTAACGCCCCGGACCGACCCGGCGACTGTCGGGTACGCGAACAAGGCGCGTACTCGCGCGACGTGGTCGCGCACACTACCACACCAGCCTGGAGGTTCTGATCGCCACCAACGCGAAGACCCGAGTCAACACCATGATCCGCATCAGTCCCGTGCGCCTGATCACCGAGGACGGTGAGCAGCACGGCATCGTGCCGCTCGACCAGGCGCAGGAGGCCGCCGAAGCCGCGGGACTCGACCTCGTCGAGGTCGCTCCCAACGCACGCCCTCCCGTCGTCCGCGTCATGGACTGGGGCAAGTTCCAGTTCGAGCAGCAGAAGCGGGCGCGCGAATCCAGGAAGAAACAGCACACCGTCGACGTGAAGGAAGTGAAGCTGCGCCCGCGCACCGACGAGCACGACCTCGAGTTCAAGCTGCGCAATGCGCGCCGCTTCCTCGCCAGGGGAATGACCGTGAAGGTGACCGTACGCTTCCGCGGGCCGGAGCTGCGTCGCCCCGAGACGGGCCAGCAGGTGCTCGACACGGTGGCCGAGGAGCTCGCCGAGGTCGCGCACGTGGAAAGCCGCTCGCGCGTGCTGGAAGGCCGCCAGCTCACGATGATGCTGGCCCCGACCGGGTGACGGCTGGCGCGGGGCGGCACCGGAGCCCGGGTGCCGCCCGGTCAGCCGACAGCGCCCGCACCGGCAGACGACGGGTTCCGAATCCCGCGCCCGGTGGCTCAGCCAACGTTGCACGACACGGGGGGTCTGACGTACGCGAGCAACGTTGCCTGTGATAATACAGGGCAACGTTGCTCGCGTGGCGGTGTCACAGGATCAAAGCAACTTTACCTGTGATTATCGAAGGTAATGTTGCTCGCGTCGCGGTGTCGCAGGACCAGAGCAACGTTGCCTGAGCGCTGCCCCGCTGCACCGCCGCCCCGCGACCCACCGACGCCGCTGCGCCGCGCATGACCCGAACCGCCCGGCCGCGATCCGCTGCGCCGCTCTCAGTTCTCGATCGTCCGTACCTCCACCCGGTTCGCATTGAACAGCGGCACGAGCACGCGGTTGCGACGTGAGTCGTAGCCGATATCGGCCGGCGACTGGAGACTGTCCGCGAACACGCTGACGTTGCCGCCCGTGTCGATGCGGTACACGCTGCTGCTCTCCCAGCTCGATACGAACAGCTCACCTGCACGGCTGCGCACGATGCCGTCGAGCTGTCCGCCCTGAAGCGTCGCGATGGTGTCGGGCGCGCTTCCGTCGAGAGGCACGCGCATGACGACGGCACTGCCGAAGGGCACCACGACGATTGCGTCGTCCACGACCACGATCCCGTTGGGGCTGCTGAGCGCGTCGCCGCTGGCGACCGGCGTCGCACCGTTCGACTCCATGCGCAGGATGGCCGCCCTGCCGTTCGGCTGGAAGCTGGCGTCGACGCCCATGTCGGTCACGTAGAGCGTACCGTCGGCTGCTGTTGCGAGATCGTTCAGGAAGGTCGCGCCCTCGACGCCGCGGGCACCGAGAGGTGCACCGGTCGTGCGATGAAACGCGCGCACGGTGTCGATGTCCGTCACCCACAAGGTGTCGCCGTGCACGGCCATGCCCTTGGGGGCGTGCAGCGTGACTTCCTCGGTGGCCCCATCGATCCATCTGGGCGCATCGACGGTCCCGTCCGGCCGCACGCGCGTGATGAACCCGTTGCCGTCCTTCTCGGTCGGTGCCCCGTTGATGTTGGAGACGTAGTACATGTCCGCCTGCTCGTCCCAGAGCACCGACTCCGGCGTGGCAAGGACGCCTTCCCCGATCGCGAAATCGGTCCGCGCGCCCACGATGCCGGCGGTGTCCGCGGACGCCGCTGTACCGGCGCCGGTGTCCG